>NZ_JBXWRD010000003.1:0-179736 GCF_059612725.1 Ruegeria sp. YKSF070
GTCGAAAAGATAACCGGGGGTGCCTTGCCCAGCAGTTGCATCACCGGCAGGGCGAGGCGGATCAGGGTGAGCTTCAGGCTGTTGCGGCCCTTGCTCAAGCAGAAAGTCTTGGAGATGAACAACCCGCCAGGCTTTAGCCGGTCATGGATCGCGGCCAGGCTGGCATCGAGATCATCGACCAGATGCAGCAGGTTGAAGGCCAGTACCGCATCGAACGTCCCTTCGGGCGGTGTCTCGGCCCGGGCTTCTACAAACTCGACGTTCTCCACCCCCTGTTCCGCCGCCTTGCGCCGCCCCACGGCCAGCATTGCAGGCGCAATGTCGGTGGCGACGATCCCAGCCACCTTCGGCGCCAGCCGCAAGGCGGTGGTGCCGGTGCCGCAGCCCAGTTCTAGAACCCGGTCGATGGGCTTCAGGTGGGCGGCGGTGCGTTCGAGTGTATAGTCATAGGATGCCATGTCCGCGATCGGGCTGCGGGCGTATTTTTCGGCAATCCGGTTCCAGAATGTGACGCTGTCAACCATGCGTGTCTCCTTTTGGCGGCACAATAGATATACGCAGAGTCATTAGAAATTGCCGAAATTCGCAGTTTGCTTATACAGGAATGCATGAATGATCTGACCAAGCTGGACTGGAACCACATCCGCGCCTTTCTGAAAACCGCCGAGGCGGGATCGCTGTCGGCGGCCGCGCGGCGATTGAACCTGACACAGCCGACGCTCAGCCGCCAGGTCGCGGCGCTGGAGCAGGATCTGGGTGTCTTGCTGTTCGAGCGGATCGGGCGGGCGCTGGTGCTGACCGAGGCGGGGGCCGACCTGCTGGAGCATACGCGCGCCATGGGGGCAGCGGCGGAGCGGGTGGCGTTGGCGGCTTCGGGCCAGGCTCAATCCATCGAGGGCCGGGTCCGGATCACCGCCAGCGACGTAATGTCGGCCTATGTGCTGCCGGAGGCGCTGCGACGTATCCGCAATCAGGCCCCCCGGCTGGAGATTGAGGTCATCGCCGCCAACGATATCCGCGATCTGATGCGGCGCGAGGCCGATATCGCCATCCGCCATGTCCGACCCGAACAGCCCGATCTGATCGCCCGGTTGGTGCGCGAGGCGACGGCGCATTTCTATGCCGCCTCCTGCTATCTCGACTGGCGCGGGCGTCCGGTGACCAAGGATGATCTGGCGACACATGACTTCATCGCCTTTGGCGATGTCAGCGAGATGCTTGGGCACTTGGCGCCGCTGGGCTTGCCGCTGACGCGTGCGAATTTCCGGCTCGGCTCGCAAAGCGGCGTGGTGGCCTGGGACTATGTGCGGCAGGGGTTCGGCATAGCACCGATGAGCGATGATGTAGCCGCATTGACCGAAGGCGTGGAGCGGATATTGCCAGAGATGGAGCCGCTGGTGTTCCCGGTCTGGCTGACCGCGCATCGCGAGGTGCATACCAGCCGGCGCATCCGTCTGGTGTTCGACATATTGGCCGATTTTCTGGCCGCTTGAGACGCAAAAGGGCGCACCGGGAGGCACGCCCTTGTACAGTGATACGGGAGCCGGATCAGCCGCGCAGGGTTCCGCCGGTGGCCTTGGCGACCTTCTCGACGATCTTGGCGCTGACGGCCTCGATATCCTTTTCCTTGAGCGTTGCCTCGGTCGGTTGCAGGCGCACGGTGATGGCGAGCGATTTCTTGCCTTCGCCCAGCGAACCGCCAATGAACTCGTCAAAGACGCGCACATCCTCGATCAGCGCCTTGTCGGCCCCGGCGGCGGCATTGACCAGTGTCAGCGCCTCGACGCCTGCATCGACCACAAAGGCAAAATCGCGTTCGACCGCTTGCAGGTCGCGCAGTGCAAGCGCCTCGCGCGTGGTGCCCGATTTGCGGGGCAGCGGCACTTCTTCGGGCCAGAGCACGAAGGCGACCGCCGGTCCCTTGACGTCCATTGCCTGCAACACGCGGGGGTGCAGCTCGCCAAAGATGCCCAGAACCTTTTTCGGGCCAAGGCAGATACGGCCATGGCGGCCCGGATGCCACCAGCCCTCGGCCCCGCGCAGGATCTGCACCTTGGCGGGCGCCCCCATGGCGGCCAGTACCGCCTCGGCATCGGCCTTGGCGTCATAGACATCGACCGGGCGCGCGGCGCCATGCACGTCCTTGGGTCCGGTACGGCCGACCAAGAGGCCCGCGATCTGCGCCCGCTGTTCGCCCGGCTCACCGCCGTGGAACACAGGCCCCGCCTCGAACAGGGCCAGATCGGCAAAGCCGCGCGCCTGGTTGCGGGCAGCGGCAGCCAGCAGGCCCGGCAGCAGGTCGGGGCGCATGTGGCTCATTTCCGACGAGATCGGGTTTTCCAGCATGGTCGCATCAGTCCCGCCGCCGAACAGCGCGGCCGAGGCCTGGTCGATGAAGGTGTAGCTGACGCATTCGTTGTACCCCAGCGAGGCCGCCGTGCGGCGCGCCATCGACAGGCGGCGCTGTTGCGGTGTCATCACCGGTTTCGGCACGCCAGAGGTCAGACGCGGAAGCGGCTTGCCCACCAGCTTGGTCAGCGACGCGATGCGGGCCACTTCCTCGACCAGATCGGCCTCGCCCTGCACATCCGGGCGCCAGCTGGGCACATGCGCCATGTTGCCTTCGAGCCGGAAGCCAAGGCGCGTCAGCGTCTGGCGCTGTTCGCTTTCGGGGATGTCCATGCCGACCAGCGACCGCACGCGTTCGGCGTCCAGCTTGTAGGCGCGGGAATGGTTGGGAACCGCACCCGCGATCACCACGCTCGAGGCCTCGCCGCCGCAGATATCGAGGATCATCTGGGTCGCGTGTTCCAGCCCTTCGAGCGTGTATTCCGGATCGACCCCGCGCTCGAAGCGATAGCGCGCGTCCGAGTTGATCTTGAGTGCGCGGCCCGCAAGCGCGATCTGCACATTGTCCCAATAGGCGCTTTCGAGGAAGACATTCACCGTCTCCTCGGTACAGCCAGTGGCGTCACCGCCCATGATACCGGCGATGCTCTCGGGCCCTTCATCGTCCGAGATCACCATCATGCCGGGCTGGAAGGTGTATTCCTTCTCGTCCAGCGCCTTGAGCGTTTCGCCCCCTGCCGCGCGGTGGACGCGCAGGTTGCCCTTGACCTTGTCCGCGTCAAAGACGTGCAGCGGGCGGTTGTGGTCATAGGTCATGTAATTGGTGATATCGACCAGCGCCGAGATCGGGCGCAGGCCGATGGCGCGCAGCTGGTCCTGCAACCATTGCGGGCTGGGGCCATTGCGCACGTCACGGATCAGGCGGCCGGTGAACAGCGGGCAGCCGTCGCGGGTATCCTCGTCGATGGTGACCTTGATCGGGCAGTCAAAATCGCCTGGCACCGGCGCATAGGCGCGGGTTTTCAGCGTACCAATGCCGCGCGCGGCCAAGTCGCGGGCGATGCCCGCCACGCCCAGCGCGTCGGGGCGGTTGGGGGTGATCGCGATCTCGATCACCGGGTCGACCTTGGCCGGGTCGTTCTCGGCCAGCCAATCGATGAACAGCTCGCCCACCTCGCCCGAGGGCAGTTCGATGATGCCGTCATGTTCCTCAGACAGTTCCAGCTCGCGCTCGGAACACATCATGCCGTGGCTTTCGACACCGCGGATATTGCCGACCGAGAGGGTCACGTCGATGCCGGGCACATAGTCGCCCGGCTTTGCCAAAACCACGGTGATGCCTTCGCGCGCGTTGGGGGCGCCGCAGACGATCTGTTTCTCGCCCTCGTTGGTTTCCACCACGCAGACGCGCAGGCGGTCGGCATCGGGGTGTTGCTGGGCCGATTTGACATGGGCCAGAGTGAACCCGGCCAGACGCGCGGCTGGGTTCTCGATGCCTTCGACTTCGAGCCCCAGATCGGTCAGCGCCTCGGCGATTTCGTCCACGCTGGCGGTGGTGTCCAGGTGGTCCTTCAGCCAGGAGAGGGTGAATTTCATGTCGTCGTCCTGTCCTTGATGCGGGTCAGCCCGTCGCCGGTTCCGGTACGCTGCTGCCAAGGTTCGTTTTGGTCAGACCGGCTTTAGCGGATTAGGTCAGGATGGAAAAGAGTGGACCGCATATGTGCGGGCTGTCAGCTTGCGTTGCGCAGCCGTTCCAGCACCCGCAACGAGGCGTAGCCGTCAGGCGCCAGGCCCTGATCCAGCTGATAGTCGCGCACCGCGTTGATGGTCAGCGGTCCGATCTTGCCGTCGATCTTTTGCGTATCGAACCCGGCGGCGGTCAGGCGCTCTTGCAGCTCGATCCGTTCGTCCAGGGTCAGCGCCCGGTCGGCGCGTGGCCAGCTGCCCCGGATCGGCCCCCCACCGGCGATGCGGTCGGCCAGATGGCCGACCCCGATCACATAGGCATCGGCGGTGTTATAGGTCTCGATCACCGCGAAATTGTCAAAGATCATGAAGGCCGCGCCGCTATGCCCGGCGGGCAGCAGGATGCTGGCGGGGCCATGGTCGGGCACCGCGTGGCCCTGAACGTCGCGCACGCCCTGAGCGGCCCAATCCGACGGCATCCTTGTCAACTCGCGCCGTGCGCTTGTCAGGTCGAACCCCTTTGGCAACTGCACCTCGACCCCCCAGGGTTGGCCGCTGACCCAGCCATTGGCCTTGAGATAAGCAGCGGTCGAGGCCAGCGCGTCGCTGGGGTCGTCCGACCAGATATCGCGGCGCCCGTCGCCGGTGAAATCCACCGCGTGATCCTGATATGAGGTCGGCATGAACTGGGTATGGCCCATCGCGCCCGCCCAGCTGCCGCGCAGATCGCGCAGCCGGGCATCGCCTCTGTCAAGAATGCGTAGGGCGGCGATCAGCTGTTCTTCGAAGAACGCGGCGCGACGCGTGTCAAAGGCCAACGAAGCCAGCGAACGTAGGGTGCTGTCGCTCCCGCGTACCGCGCCATAGGCGCTTTCCAGTCCCCAGATGGCGGCGACCACATGGCGGTCGACGCCCCATTGTGCCTCGATCCGGGTCAGCAGGTCGGTATGGCGCGCGACGGCCTTGCGGCCATTGGCGATGCGGGCCTCGGACACGGCAGTGTCGAGGTAATCCCAGATCGTTTTGGTGAACTCCGCCTGGTTGCGGTCGCGCCGGACCACTTCGGCATCATAGCGGAGGCCGGGCAAGGCGGCATCCAGCGTAGCCGGGGTGATGCCGAGAGCCAGCGCACGGGCGCGAAACCCGGCCAACCAGGTTTGAAACTGCGCTTCGAGATCCTGAGAGGCAGGCGTGAGTGTAACCGGCCGCAATACTGGGCGCAGCGATTGCGCCACCGCCGGTATCAGCGTGGCGGGTGTTTCCGCCGCAACGCTGCCGCCCAGGCATAACGCCAGAGATGTCAGGAACCGGATCATGGGTCGCGCCCTGTTTTGCTGCTCGCCCCCAGACTACTGCGAAAGCGGCGGCGGACAAAGCACTCACACCTGTTGCGCGCGGATCTGTGCCAGTGCATCGCGCAGCATCGGCACCCTGCGCGGGCGAAAGCTCTGCCCGGTGACCTCCAGATCGCGCATCCGGTCCAGCCGGAACACCCGCACATCCTTTCGCAACAGGCACCAGGCAATCAGCACGCTGGAGCGATCCATATAGACGATGGACAGCGGATAGACAGTGCGCGAGGTGGCGGCGCCATGCATGTCGGTATAGTTGAAGCTGACCGCCATCTCGTCCCAGGCGGCGGCGCGCAGCTGGGCCACCGGGATTGTCGGTGGCTGGGGCCGGTCAAACCGGGTCGCGGTCAGCACCGCATGTGACAGGCGGTGCGACTGGCGCGGCGGCAGACGGCCCTGAAGCTTGCGCAAGGCGGCGCTGGCGGCCTGGCTGAGTGCCGGGTCGCCGATCAGTTCCGCCTCGCGCAGACCCAGAACCAGCGCCTCCAACTCGTCATCGGTAAAGCCGAGCGGGGGCAGGGTGGCGTCCTCGATCAGGGTAAAGCCAAACCCTGCTTCGCCGTCGATCACGGCGCCAAGACCGCGCAGCGCGTCGATGTCGCGATGGATGGTACGGGAAGAGACGCCCAGATCCTGTGCCAGCGCCGTCGAGGTATGCGGCGCCGGGCCCGAGCGCAGGGCCTGCATCAGCTGGAACAATCTTGCGGTTTTGGACATGGCGCAGGGTAACCCGATGCTGATGACAGAAACTGGCATTATGCTGCCCTATCCAGTCGGCAGTTGAAACCAAGGATCGGACAGATGTTGACCCTGATTATGTTTCCCAAGGCCTTCGGGCTATACTCTGCCAGCCCGTTTTGCGTGAAAGCGGCCTATCTGATGCAACTGAGCAGGCACACCTGGCAACGACAGGACATGAACGATCCGCGCCGCATGCCTCATGGCAAACTGCCCGTCCTGCGCACGCCGGAACGGCTGGTGCCCGACAGCGATGGTATCCGCGCCTGGCTGGAGTCGCGGGGCGCGGAATTCGACCGTGGTCTGACCGATGCCCAGCGGGCCAGTGCGCGGGCGCTGATCCATATGGCCGAGGATCACCTGTATCCCTATCTGGTGCTGGATCGATGGGGCGATGACGCGGTCTGGGCAATCATTTGCGACACATTCTTTGGTGAGATCCCGCGCCTGTTGCGCAAACCGGTCACCAATCGGATCCGGGCGCAAGTGCTGCGCGGGCTCGACTTTCAGGGCATGGGCCGGTTTTCCGAAACAGATCGGCGCGACCGGGTCGAGCGCAGTTTCGAAGCGGTGACCGCACTGTTGTGGCAGAAACCCTTCCTCTTTGGTGATACGCGAACCGGTGCCGATCTGTCGGTCGCGCCGATGCTGGCCGCGATGCGGGCGACACCGGTCGCGACCCCGCTGCAACGCCGCGTCGCGGGTGACCGGCTATTGTCGGACTATGTCGACAGGATGGACGCGACCATTCCCCTGACATGACCAGCCCTTTGGATTAAAAGCTTGTTTCGGTTTGCGGCCTGTCCGACCGCACAGCGCGGGTCTGGTCAACTTGCGCGCGCTGGCTGGCCATCTGTTGCGCCAACCCCGGATCACGGCTCGAAACGAACGGCGCGCCCCATGCCTGGAGGAACATGAGGCGCGCGCAAGGCGCGACAACCGAGGGAGGTCCGGTTTATCGCGAATGACCCGCGCGCCCATCAAACCGCAGGGGCGCGCGGATCGGAGGTTAGTTGACCGACTTTGCCTCGATCCGTTCGGGCGTGTCGGCGGATTTGACCGAAGCGATCTCGATCCGGCGCGGTTTCAGCGCCTCGGGAATCTCGCGCTTCAGGTCGATATGCAGCATGCCGTTTTCGTGGCTGGCTCCGGTCACGCGCACGTGATCGGCCAGAGTGAAGCGGCGTTCGAACGCACGGGTGGCGATGCCGCGATGCAGATAGGTCCGTTCGGCCTCGTCGGCGGCCTTGCGGGCCGAGATCACCAGGGCATTTTCCTTGACCTCGACCGACAGGTCGCTATCGGCGAAACCGGCCACCGCGATCGAGATGCGATAGGCGTCTGCGGCGGTTTTCTCGATGTTATAGGGCGGATAGCTGGGCTGCCCCACGTCGCTTGACATGACCCTGTCCATCAGATCGGCGATCTGGTCGAAACCGATGCTGGCGCGGTGCAGCGGGGCGAAATCGAAACTGCGCATATGTCGTAATCCTCTTCTTCGAGCGATTGATTCCAAAGCCCTCCGTCACGGACGGGCGGTTTCAGGCCCGGACCCCGCTTTGCGGCGGCCCGGTCAAATTGACATGGGAAAGCGCAGAAGTGTTTTCAAGAGCCGCCGGGACGCAGGAACTTGGCCCCAGAGGCGCCCGACGACAGGCCGCCGCCCACTTGCAGGCGGCGGATATTGGCCGCCGGCGCCAGGGCATTGGCGCGCAGCTTCTGTTTCAGGGCGGCGACGGTTTCGGCCAGTTCCATGCCATAGCCGATAGAGCGGCCTTCGATCACGGCACCGGCGGAAACCAGCGACAACACGCGGCCCCGGCTGCCTTCGCGCGCAAGGATGGCCGCGCCGGACGAGCCAAAGGTCACGTCACAGTCAAAGGCGATCAGCCCCTCTTGCCGCCAGAGCATCTGGCAGGCGCGCTGGCGCGATATCGCCTCGGCCCGACCGCGCCCGTAGGACGAGACGCTGATTTCGCTGCCGGTCACGTCGCCCGAATGCAGGGCGAAGGGGTCGGCCAGCGCGGTCGGCACCGGATTGTCCAGCCGCATCAGGGCGACATCGACCCGGATACGCTCGGCCGAGACAGCGCCCGCGGGCTGGAATTCGGAAGGTGTCACGATCTGCACGACACGGCGGTCGGCTATGGAGGTGCCATCGCGGAAACCGGCGCGAAAGGTGATCTCGCCCGCGCGGTAATGTGCGCTGGTGCGCCCGTCAAAGGCGCAATGGGCGGCGGTCAGAACCAGGTCGGGGGCAATCAGGGTGCCAGTGCAAAATCCCTGTTCGGCAATGTCAAGCCGCCCGACTGCCTCCCACCCGAACAGGTCGTCGCGGTCGGTCAGGCGGCGGAGCCCGGAATTCTGTGCCAGGGCAGGCAGGGCCAGCAGGGCCGAGAGTGCAAGGGCGCATAGTGCCTTCATGGTTTGACAAACTTGGCGCCCGATGCGCTGCCCCGATTGCTGACGGACAGGCGGTTGACGCGAGGTACCGTCGGATTGGCAACCCGTTTGCGACTGTCCAGTTCTCCCATCAGATAGGTCAGAGTGTCATCGAGCGAGGTGCCAAGCGCCACGCGTGCGCCATCGACCTCGGCCTTGGCCGAAACCACCGAGACGATGCGTGGTGTGGTGTCCGACAGGCTGAAGACCGGAGACCCCGAGGCGCCGAAGTCCACATCGCAGGTCATGACCAGCACGCCCTGCTGCCGGGCCATGACCGCGCAGGACCTTTGCAGCGAGGGCGCCTCGGCCCGGTCATGGGCATAGGAGACCACCTGGACCGCATCGCCCCGCATCGGGTGGCTGCCGGTCTCAAACGGGATGACGGTGGTGTTGCGGATCGGCTGGCTCAGCTTCAAAAGCGCCAGGTCGTTGCGTACCCGGTCGGCGGTGACCGAACCTTCGTAAAGATAGTCGGGGTGATGAACCGCCCGCGCAACCCTGCGATAGGCCGAGGCGCGCCCGCGCCGCCAACCTGCCAGGAACTCGATCCGGGCCGGGTCGATCCGCTGTCCGGTGGTTTTGTCGTAAAGACAATGGGCGGCGGTCAGCACCAGATCGGGCGCGATCAGGGCGCCGGTACAGAACCCGGTCCCGTCGATATCCAGCCGCCCGACTGCAAGCCAGCTGCGCCCGGCATCGGTGGTTTCAAGGCTGGTCAGCCCGCTGTCCTGCGCACCCGCGATGGTCGCCGCGGTGGCAAGAACGAATGCCAGTATGGATTTGCGCACGCGGTCCTCCGCACCTGTTGTCGGGGACAGAAGTAGTGGGCGCATTGGGCGAAAATGGGGCGCGGTCGGGACTTCTTGACGGATATGCGCGAGCTGCCGCTTGCGCCAAACGGTCAGGCTTGGCAGGGTCGCATCAGTTGCCGCGTGGCTGACGACACCGACATAACAAGGGTTCCGAATTGTCTCTGCATCTATCGGTCGAGCAATGACATTGTCTGCTACACGGTCATGGCTGGTGCTGGCGGGGCTGGCGCTTGGGGTGACAGTGACCAACGGGTTTGCCCGCTTTGCCTATGGTCTGCTGCTGCCAGCGATGAAATCGGAGATGCAGTGGAACTATGCCCAGGCGGGCTGGCTGAACACGGCCAATGCGCTGGGCTATATCGCGGGCGCGGTGCTAACCATGATGGCGATCCGGCGCGTCGGCCCGGTGCGCTTGTTCGTCATCGGTCTGATTGCCACCACACTGGCGCTGCTGGCTACCGGAGCGAATGCCGAACTGTGGTGGCAGACATCTTGGCGCATTCTTGCCGGGTTCTTTGGCGCGATGTCCTTTTCCACTGCCGGAACGCTGACCGCTGGCCTGTTCCGCGACGATCCGAGGCGTAACGCGCTGGCTATCGCGATCTTGTTCGGGTCAGGCGGAGGCTTCGGCATTGTGCTGGCCGGAGCCGCGCTGCCGCTGTTTCTGGAGGCATATGGCCCGGCAGCATGGCCGCTGGCCTGGTATCTGATTGGCGGCGCCAGCCTGACCTTCCTGCCGCTGGCCCTTTGGGCGGCGGTGCAACAACGCGCCCTTGTCCAGTCGCAGGCGGGGCAAGCCCCGTTGCCGCTGCGCCGGATGCTGCCGGAACTGGCGGGTTATGCCGGGTTTGGTCTGGGATACATCGTCTATCTGACCTTTCTGTCGGCCTGGATGACCGAGCAGGCGGCCAGCGCACCCTTCATCGCTCTGGTCTGGGTAATCCTGGGGCTGTGCATCTCGGTCTCGCCGCTGGTGTGGCGGCCGGTGCTGGCGCGCCATGCCTCGGGCCTGCCGTTGGCGATGATCCTGACCGGCATCGCCGTCGGCTCCGCCTTGCCGGTGGTGTTGCCCAATGGTCCGGCCCTGTTGGTCTCGGCGGTGGTCTTTGGTCTGTCGGTATTTATGGCGCCGGGGGCGGTGACCAATTTCGCGCGCCAGAACCTGCCGCCCGAAAGCTGGGGCCGGGCGATCAGCCTGTTCACGGTGGTGTTTGCCGTTGCCCAGACGCTCGGCCCCTATGGGGCCGGGTTGGTCGGCGATCTGGTCGGCGACATCGGCGTCAGCCTGCTGGTCGCCGCCGGCCTCTTGCTGGCCGGGGCGGCGATTGCATCGCGGCAGCGGCCGCTTTAACGCAGGATCGGTACTTCGGGCGCGCGCTTGCCCGGCGCGGTCATCGCCGGTGGCTGTGGCCCGCCCGTGGCCCAGTCCAGCAGTTCCACCGTGTGCATGATCGGCAGTTCGGTGCCCGAGCCAATCTGCATCATGCAACCGATATTGCCCGCCGCGATCAGGTCGGGCTTCTTTGCCTCAAGCGTGCGGACCTTGCGCGCCTTGAGCTTGCCCGAGATCTCGGGCTGCATCAGGTTATAGGTCCCGGCCGAGCCGCAGCAGAGATGGCTGTCGGCAGGTTCGACCACCTTGAACCCCGCGCGTTTCAGCAGGTCCTTGGGATAGGTCTTGATCTTTTGCCCGTGTTGCAGCGAGCAGGCAGCGTGATAGGCCACGGTCAGCCCCTTGTCGGTACCTTCGGGCAGGTCGAGCTGCATCAACAACTCGCTTATGTCCATCGCGATGGACGACACGCGGGCGGCCTCGGCTGCCAGCGGCTCGTTGCGGAACATGTGGCCGTAATCCTTGACGGTGGTGCCGCAGCCGCTGGTGTTGATCACGATCGCGTCCAGGCCCGCACCATCCATTTCGCGCACCCAGGCGCGGATGTTCTTTGCCGCCGTCGCGTGGCTTTCACCGGTGCGCCCCATGTGATGGGTCAGCGCGCCGCAGCAGCCCGCCCCCTCGGCCACCACGACCTCGCAACCCAGCCGGGTCAGCAGGCGGATGGTGGCGTCGTTGATATCGGTGTTCAGCGCCTTTTGCGCACAGCCGGTCATCAGGGCGACGCGTTTCTTGCGCGCGCCGGTCGGGGCAAAGCTCTGCGGATCGTCGTTGCGGCTCACTGGCGGGATATGTTTCGGCGTCATGTCGAGCATCGCGCGCAGCCGCGCATCGGGCATCAACCCGCGGAACGGACGGCCGATCTTGGCCCCCAGCAAAGCCAGCCGGAACCGTGTTGGATAGGGCAGGACGCGCGCCAGAATCCAGCGCAGCGCCCGGTCGCTGAACGGGCGGCGGTAATTCTGCGCGATATATTCGCGCGCGTGGTCGACCAGATGCATGTAATTCACGCCCGAGGGGCAGGTGGTCATGCAGGCCAGGCAGCTGAGGCAGCGGTCGATATGCTTGACTGTCTTTGCATCCGGTACCCGGCTGTTTTCCAGCATGTCCTTGATCAGGTAGATCCGTCCGCGCGGGCTGTCGAGTTCGTCTCCCAGCACCTGATAGGTCGGGCAGGTGGCGGTGCAGAACCCGCAATGTACGCAGGAACGCAGGATCTCGTTGGCGCGCTGGATGCCGGGATCGCTCAGCTGTTCGGCGGTGAAATTCGTCTGCATCGCTTACCCCATCAGTCCCGGGTTGAAGTGCCCTTTCGGGTCGAACCGCTGCCGCAGGCCGCGTGACAGCGCGGCAAGCGGGGCCGGTTCCGGCTGGAACATGGCGCGCTGCGTCCGATCCCCTCGGATCAGGGTCGCATGGCCCGCAAATTCGCCCAGCCGCGCGCGCAGGTCGGTGCCTTTGGGCATCAGCGCCCAGATCAACCCGCCGCCCCAGTCGAACAGCAATGCCTCGGCCTTGCAACGCGCGGCCAGCTCGGGCGCATCGCCCGGTTTCACCGAAATTCGCCAGACCTCGCCTTCGCGCCCGTGAAATGGCGCCACATCGCGAATACCCGGCCAGGGATCGTCCTCCAGCCGCGCGACGGCTCCGAATGGTGCCAACAGTCGGCTCAGCGCCTCTGCCCGATAGGCGACCGAGGCCTCGAAGCCCTCGATCCGAACCAGCGCCGATCCCAAGGCTGGGTCATAGGCCGCACCGGTCACCTCATAGGGAGAGCCAAGCCCGGCCGACAACGCGCGCACTGCGGATGCCGCATCGGGTACCGAAACGGTCAGAGTGGCTTGTGTCTCGGCCCTTGGCAGCACTTTCAGCGAGACCTCGCTCAGCACCCCCAACGTGCCCCAGGACCCGGCCATCAGCTTGACCAGGTCATAGCCGGTGACATTCTTCATCACCCGACCACCATTGCTGATCACCTGGCCCAGCCCGTCGACATAGCGCACCCCCAGTAGGAAATCGCGTGCCGCGCCCGCCTGTATCCGGCGGGGGCCCGAGATATTTCCGGCCACCACGCCGCCGATGGTGGGCGTGCCCTCGGTCCCCATCAATCCGCGATGATCCATCGGCTCAAAGGCGAGCCGCTGCCCCTCAGCTGCCAGCGCCGCCTCGATCTCGGCCACGGGCGTTCCCGCTTTGGCAACAAGAGTCAGCGCGCCGGGTTCATAAAGCGTGATGCCACTCAACCCCGAGATATCCAACTCGGCCTCGGGTCCCGGAATGCCGCGCGTGCCACCGCCCAGAATTCGCACCGGCCCGCTCAGCCCGGCCACGATCTCGGCCAGTTCAGCCTCTGTCTCGGGTTTCATCTTTTCACTTTGCTCCAAATACTCCGGGGGGAATTGGCCGCAGGCCAAGGGGGGCGGCGCCCCCGTTACTCTGCCGCAACCTGTACCGCGCGGCGGCTTTCCGAGACCGACAGTGGAAACACCTTGGCAGGGTTCAACAGCCACTGCGGGTCGAACACGTCCTTGACCGCCATCTGCGCCTCAAGATCTTCTGCTGCATATTGGTGCAGCATCAGGTCGCGCTTCTCGATCCCTACCCCGTGTTCGCCGGTCAGGCAGCCGCCCGCATCGACGCAGAGTTTCAGGATATCAGCACCAAATGCCTCACATTTTTCCAGGTCACCGGGCTTGTTGGCATCGAACAGGATCAGCGGGTGCATGTTGCCATCGCCTGCGTGGAACACGTTACCCACCTTCAGCCCGTATTCCTTGCTGAGTTCGCCAATCCGGCGCAGCACCATTGGCAGGGCGGAGACGGGGATGGTGCCGTCAAGGCACATGTAATCGTTGATCTGCCCCATGGCGCCAAAGGCCGATTTGCGGCCCAGCCAGATGCGGGCGCTTTCCTCGGCCGACTGGCTTTCGCGCAGTTCCAGCGGGTTATGGCGCCGGGCGATCTCGATGATGCGGGTCAATTGGTCGTCGATTTCGGCCTCGGACCCCTCGACCTCGACAATCAACAGCGCCTCGCATTGCGGATAACCCGCCTTGGCAAAGGCTTCGCAGGCCTCGATACAGAGCCGGTCCATGAACTCGATCGCCACCGGCAGGACGCCCGCCTTGATGATGTCGCTGACGCAGGCGCCCGCAACCTCGTTGCTGTCGAACGCCATCAGCACCGGGCGCGCACCCTCGGGCTTGCGCAGGATGCGCAGTGTGGCTTCGGTGACTACGCCCAATTGCCCCTCGCTGCCACAGATGACGCCGAGCAGGTCCAGCCCAGCCGCATCCAGATGCGCACCGCCGATCTCGACCACGGTGCCGTCCATCAGCACCATGGTGACGCCTAGCAGGTTGTTGGTGGTCACCCCGTATTTCAGGCAATGCGCCCCGCCCGAGTTCATCGCGATATTGCCCGCGATGGCGCAGGCCAGCTGCGACGAGGGATCAGGGGCGTAAAAGAAATCTTCGGCCTCGACCGCGCCGGTGACACTCAGGTTGGTACGGCCCGATTGCACCCGGATGATGCGGTTGTCATAGTCCGTCTCCAGCACCTCGTTCATTCGGGCCACGCCCAGGATCACGCTGTCGGCTGTCGGCAATGCCCCCCCCGCCAGCGACGTGCCCGAACCGCGCGGCACCACTGGCACGCCCTCTTCATGGCAGATGCGCAGCACGTCCGAGACGTCCTGTGTCGAGGCGGGCAGCACCACAAGCAGTGGCGGACAGCGATAGGCGGTCAGCGCGTCGCATTCATAGGCGCGGGTCTCGGACAGGTCGTCGATCACCGCATCGGCGGGCAAGACCTGCCGCAGACGTTGCACAAGGCGCGGCTTCTTGGCCAGAACGGTTGGATTCGGGGCGGGCATATCCATCGGGGATCCTCCATCTGGTAAAGTAATATTACCAATTTTGCGATCTGGCAAGGCAAAGCGGTAAGACGTACTGTCGCGCCCATGACCTGGATCGACCGCGCCCTTGCTTTTGCCCCGATGGACTACCTAGCCGTTGCCGTCTTGCTGGCGGGGTGGCTGTGGATCGGCTGGCGGATCGAGAATCCATCGCCGGGGAGGCCTTCGGTCTCGGCCTTGATGGCGGATTTCCGACGCGACTGGATGCGCCAGATGGTGACCCGGCAGCCGCGCGTTTTCGATGCGCAGCTGATCTCGATCATGCGGCAGGGGACATCCTTCTTTGCTTCGACCGCGGTGATTGCGGTGGGCGGCGGGCTGGCGCTGATCGGCAATACCGACCGGTTGTCGGACATCGCACAAGACCTTGCGATAACCAGCGCGCCGGCGCTGGTGTGGGAGGTCAAGATATTGATCGTGCTTCTGTTTCTGTCCAATGCCTTCCTGAAATTCGTCTGGGCCAATCGCCTGTTCGGGTACTGCGCGGTGCTGATGGCCGCCGTTCCGAACGAGCCCGAGGATGCGCGCTGTCTGCCGCGCGCGGCACAGGCGGCCGAGATCTGCATCACCGCTGCGCGAAGCTTCAACAAGGGGCTGCGCTCGACCTATTTCGCGCTCGCTTCGGTGGCCTGGTTGGTCGGGCCACTGGCGCTGATCGGGGCAGGGGTGTTGACGGTTGCGGTGCTCTACCGACGCGAATTCGCCTCCCACTCGCGAACGGTCCTGCTAACCCTGCCAGCCGAAGGGAGCCTGGACACGGCATCGTGAGCGTGCCGACGGGACGACCGGGTTAGGCTGTTGCTATGCGATTTCTGATTCCGTTCCTTCTCCTGGCGGCCCCGGTTCTGGCCGATCCGCCCGCGATCGAGAAAGTCACCGCGCACCAAAGTGGCGATGGTTGGCGCTTCGATGTCACCCTGCGCCACCCCGATACCGGCTGGGATCACTATGCCGATGGCTGGCGGGTGTTGGATATGCAGGGGCAGGAGTTGGGGATGCGTACCTTGTTCCATCCGCATGAGACCGAGCAGCCCTTTACCCGCTCGCTGGGTGGGGTGGCTGTCCCAGCGGGCACCCGGCAGGTACAGATCGAGGCGCGTTGCAATGTGGATGGTTGGGCGCCGCTGCGTCTGGTCGTGGACCTGCCTTGACCTGAACGGACACGGGCAGCAACGCAAAAGGGGCCGGTTGTCCGGCCCCTGCGTGTTGGTCCTGTGCCGGATTTCAGCCCGGCGACATGCCGCGCAGCTTTTCGGAACGACGCCGCAGCAGTTCCACCACGGTCAACAGCGCAATCGAGATCACGACGAGGATCGTGGCCACCGACAGGATTGCCGGGCTGATCTGTTCGCGGATACCGTTCCACATCTGGCGCGGGATGGTCTGTTCGTCCAGGCCGCCGACAAAAAGCACCACCACAACCTCGTCAAACGAGGTGACAAAGGCGAACAGCGCACCCGAAATCACACCGGGCAGGATCAGCGGCATCTGCACCTTGAAGAAGGTGGTGACGGGATCAGCGCCCATATTCGCCGCGGCCCGCGTCAGCGAATGGTCGAACCCGACCAGCGTTGCGGTCACAGTGATGATCACGAAGGGGATGCCAAGCGTGGCATGGGCGAGAATGATACCCAGATAGGGTATGCCCCAGTCCTGAATGCCGATCGACGAGTAGAAGAAGAACAGGCCCGTCGCGGTGATGATGATCGGCACGATCATCGGCGAGATCAGGATCGCCATGACCGCGCGCCGTCCGGGCATCTCGGGCCGGGACAGGCCCAGCGCCGCGATGGTGCCCAGCGTGGTGGCCAAGATGGTCGAGAAGAAACCGATGATGATCGAGTTCTTGGTGGCCTGGATCCACTGTGCGTTCGCCCATGCGTCGGCCCACCATGAACTGTCGCGCGGTGCCTCGGGTTCAAGCATGCCAAAGGTCAGCAGCAGATCATACCAGCGGGTCGAAAACCCCTCGGCATCAAAGGACAGCATCTTGTCGGTAAAGGTGAAATAGGGCTCGGCGTTGAAGCTGAGTGGAATGATCACCAGGATCGGCGCGATCAGGAACAGAAAGATCAGTGCGCAGATCACGAGATAGGCGTAGTGCCAGACCCGTTCCAGGGGCGATGCGTGTTTGGGAAGTGCCATGTCCGATTACCCCAGTTTCAGATTGTCGATGCCGATCAGGCGATCGTACAGCCAGTAGAGAAGCAGGACGCCGGCCAGCAGCAGCGCTGCCAAGGCGGCGGCGAGCGACCAGTTCAACGATTTCTGCATGTGGAAGGCGATCAGGTTCGAGATCAGCTGACCATCTGCACCACCGACCAGCGCGGGTGTGATGTAATACCCGACCGCCAGGATGAAGACGAGCAGCGCCCCGGCGCCGATCCCGGGCACGGTCTGTGGAAAGTAGATGCGGCGGAACGCGGTCCAGCTGGTGGCGCCCAACGAGCGCGCGGCGCGTACATAGGACGGGTTGATCATCCGCATGACCGAATAGAGCGGCAGCACCATGAACGGCAGCAGGATATGCGTCATCGAGATCACGGTACCGGCCCGGTTATACATCAGCTGCAAGCGGCCATCGTCGCCAAGGATACCGAGGCCAACCAACGTATCGTTCAGCACACCCTGACTTTGAAGCAGCACCATCCAGCTGGTGGTCCGCACCAGCAGCGAGGTCCAGAAGGGCAGAAGCACCAGGATCATCAGCAGGTTGGAATGGCGTAGCGGCAGCGTCGCCAGCAGATGTGCGATCGGATAGGCCAGGATGAAGGTCAGGAAGGTGATCAACAGTGACAAGGTCAAGGTCCGCATGAACAGCTTGACATAGACCTGCCGGTTCTCGGGCACCATGGTCACCGCGCCGCTGGCATCGCGTTCGCGGTCGATGGCGGCAAGGTAGAAGTTCGTCGTGTATGAGGACGAGGCCCCGCGCATCGCCTGCCAAAGCTCGGGATTGCCCCAATCCTTGTCCAGCTCGAGAATCGCCTCCTTGTAGGGCGGTTCCAGCTTTTTGGCGCTGCGGGCGGCCTTGGTGAACATCGAACGTGAGCCCGACAGTTCATAATTGATCCGGGTGCCCGCCTGACCGGGTGCCTTCAGATCGCGCAGCGTCACCAGATCGGCGGCCAGCGCGGCAAAAGCGGCCTCGTCTGGCACCGTGCCCGGCGGGTTGGCCTCGAACCAGGCGGCAAGGTTGGTCATGATCGGGGTGCGGTCGCCCGAGGTTACGTCCTCGTGCCAGGTGAACCCGTCGTTATAGACCGAGCGGTAAAGCATCTGCCCAATCGGGAACACGAAGGTGATCAGGATGAAAGCCAGAAGCGGCAGAACTAAGAGAAAGGCGCGGCGCCGCGCACGGGCCTGCGCCCTGAGCAGCGCGCCCTTGAGCGGTTTGCCGTCCGCAGTGGTCAGCGGCTGAGCGATATCGGTCATCGGGGCTTCGTCCTGGGAAACTTGTGTGGGAAAGAGCCGCCCCGGAGAGGGGCGGCCCGGCAGTGTCAGATCAGTTCGCCAGCCAGGCGTTGAACCGCTCGTTCAGTTCAGCGTCCTTGTCGACCCAGAACTCGAAGTTGTTGACCAGAGCATTCTTCAGGGCTGCTTCCGAGGTCGGCATATGCGGTGCCATCTCGGTCTTGCCGTCCTGGTAGAGGCCGACCAGCGCGCCCGAGGACTTGCGTGCCGGGCCATAGCTGATCCACTTGGCCTGATCCGCCAGCGCTTGGGTGCTGGTGGAGAAGGCGATGAACTGCATGGCGGCGTCCTTGTTCGGTGCGCCTTTGGGGACCACGAACAGGTCGAAGTCGAGGATCTGACCGTCCCACATGATTTCGAAGGGCTGGCCTTCGGCCACAGCGGCGTTGAAGATACGGCCGTTATAGGCGGTCGACATCACCACTTCGCCGTCTGCCAGCAGCTGCGGCGGCTGTGCGCCGGCTTCCCACCAGACGATATCGTCCTTGATCCGGTCCAGCACCGCGAATGCGCGGTCTACACCTTCGTCGGTATCCAGCATCTCATAGACGTCGCCGGCCGGCACGCCGTCACCCATCAGCGCCATTTCCAGCGTGGCCTTGGCGGATTTGCGCAGGCCGCGCTTGCCGGGGATCTTGTCGGTGTCGAAGAAATCGGCGATCGAGCTGGGGGCCATTGACACGTTTGCGGTGTTGTAGGCAACCGAGGTCGACCAGACGATGTTCGCGACGGCACAATCCTGCAGCGCGCCATCGATAAAGTCGTCGGTCGCGGCGGTGCCATCGGGGGCTGCGGACAGGATTGCGGGGTCGATCTCTTCCAGCAGACCCTCGTCGCACAGGCGCACGGCGTCCGAGAATTCAACGTCAGCGACGTCGACAGACACGTTGCCGGCCTCGACCTGGGCCTTGATCGGGGTTGCCGGGTTGTCGGCGTCGACCGAGTTCACCTTGATGCCGGTCGCGGCGGTGAACGGCTTGTGATAGGCTTCTACCTGGCTCTTGGTATAGGCGCCGCCCCAGGACATCACGGTGACTTCCTGCGCGGAAACGGCAAAGGCTGCCGAGGTCAGCGCGGTTGCCAGCAAAGCTGTCTTAAGTTTCATGGATTGCTCCCTTGTTGACCCGTTTGGTTTTTTTCACGGGACCGGCCGCGACGGGCGCTGCGGCCAGATCCGGTTGCATCCGCCCCGGTTCACGAGGCGAGCGTTTCCGGCGCTGGATCAGGCGTCCAGCGCGCGGCAATCTTCGGGCAGCCAGCCGATTTCGATCTGGGCGCCGGGTTCCAGTCGCACCTGATCGGGCGCGTTCCGTGTCTTGATGATGAATTCATCGTTGCCGGCAACGCGGACACGGGTGCGGAAGATGTCACCCATGTAGATGAATTCCATCACCTCGGCCTTGAGCGTGTGCGCACCTGCTTTCAGACGGCTCTTGTTGAATTCGACACGCTCGGGGCGGATCGACACACGGGTACGCTCGCCCGGGCGGCTGACATTGACCGGTTTGCAGTCGATCAACTCGCCGTCGTCGAGACGGACCACCGCGATACCGTTGCGGATCTCCTGCACCTCGCCTTCGAGAGTGTTGTTCTCACCGATGAACTGGGCAACGAAGCTGTTGGCAGGCTGCTCATAGAGCTCGTCGGGCGGCGCCAACTGCTGGATCACACCGTCGTTGAACACCGCGACGCGGTCGGACATGGTCAGCGCCTCGGTCTGATCGTGGGTCACATAGACCACGGTGATTCCCAGATCATGTGCCAGGCGGGTGATTTCGAATTGCATCTTTTCGCGCAACTGCTTGTCCAGCGCGCCCAGCGGTTCGTCCATCAACACCAGTTCCGGTTCGAAAACCAGTGCACGGGCCAAGGCAACGCGCTGCTGCTGGCCGCCGGACAGCTGTGCCGGGCGACGGCCGCCAAAGGCGCCCATCTCGACCATGTCGAGTGCGCGCTTGATCTTGGCCTCGCGGTCGGATTTGCCGATATTGCGCACTTCCAGCGGAAACGAAAGGTTTTCGGCAATCGTCATATGCGGGAACAGGGCATAGTTCTGGAACACCATGCCGATGCCGCGCTTGTGCGGCGGGATATTGTTGATGGGCCGCCCATCCAGCTTGATTTCGCCATGTGTGGCGGTTTCGAACCCGGCCAGCATCATCAGGCAGGTTGTCTTGCCGGAACCCGACGGGCCGAGCATCGTCAGAAACTCGCCCTTGGGCATGGTCAGGTTGAGATCTTTTACAACAAGCGTTTCGCCGTCATAGCTCTTCTGGACGCGTTCGAATTCAACGAACGCATCGTTGCTGGTGCGTGTGGTCAATGCCAGCTCCCCGTACACTTACACTGCGATCTTGGCCGCTATTGCCCTGAGGTTAAGCGCGCACTGGGGGGAGTTGCAACCGATTTGCGACAGTTTAGCGACGGATGCGACGCATTGCTAAGCTGTGACCGCTAATGCTGTCGGAATAAGCAAAGCCGGCCCCATTGGGACCGGCTTGAGATTCTGTGCCGATTGTCCGCCGATCAGGAGGCGGATTTCATCAGGCCCTGTTTCTCGATTTCAGCCTGCGCCTCGTCGAGTGATTTACGGATACGCACGAACATCTCGTCGATCTCGGCCGGCGTGATCACCAGCGGCGGCGAGATGATCATCCGGTCGCCCACGTGGCGCATGATCAGGTTGTTGCGGAAGCACCGTTCGCGGCAAATATAGCCGATGGTGCCTGGTTCCGACGCGAACTTGGCGCGGCTGGCCTTGTCCGGGGTCAGCGCGATCGAGGCCATCATGCCGACGATCTTGGCTTCGCCCACCAGCGGATGGTCGGTCAGCGCCTCCCATTTTTTCTTGAGATAGGGCGCGGCCACGTTGCGGACGTGGTCGATGATGTTCTCTTCTTCAAGGATGCGCAGGTTCTCAAGCGCGACGGCGGCGGCCACCGGGTGACCAGAATAGGTGTAACCGTGATTGAACTCGTCCATACCGATCACATGGGCGACCTCGTCACAGACAATCGAACCTCCGATGGGCGCATAGCCCGAGCTGAGCCCCTTGGCGATGGTCATGATATGGGGACGGATTCCCAGGGTCTGGATCCCGAACCAGTTGCCCGTCCGGCCAAAGCCGCAGATCACCTCATCCGCGATCAGCAGGATATCGTATTTGTCACAAATCCGCTGAACCTCGGGCCAGTAGCTGTCGGGCGCGACGATCACGCCACCGGCACCCTGTACTGGCTCGGCGATAAAGGCCGCGACGCGGTCTTCACCCAGTTCCTGAATGGCTTCTTCCAGCTCGCGGGCGCGGGCCAGGCCGAATTCCTCGGGGTCCATGTCGCCGCCTTCGGCCCACCAGTTGGGCTGATTGATATGGTGAACACCTGGGATCATGCCGCTTTGCGCATGCATGCCAGCCATGCCGCCCAGTGCCGACGACCCCACGGTCGAGCCGTGATAGGCATTCTTGCGGCTGATGATGACGTTCTTTTCGGGCTTGCCCTTGTTCTGCCAATAGGTGCGGACCATGCGGATATTGGTGTCGTTGGCCTCGGACCCGCCACCGGCAAAGAACACATGGTTCAGATCGCCGGGCGCCAGCTCGGCCAGTTTCTGCGCCAGCGCGATGGCCGGCACATGGGTGGTCTTGAAGAAGGTGTTGTAATAGGGCAGCTCGCGCATCTGGCGGGCCGCGACCTCGGCCAGTTCGTCACGGCCATAGCCGATATTTACGCACCACAGCCCGGCCATCGCATCGAGGATCTCTTCGCCCTCGCTGTCGTTGAGCCAGACGCCGCGGGCGCGGGTGATGACACGGGTGCCTTCTTCGCCGAGCGCGTTGTTTGCCGAGAACGGATGCAGGTGATGGGCCGCATCCAGCGCCTGCAACTCGGCGGTGGGCATGTGATTTGTGATGGTCGCCATCGGGTGAGTCTCCTGCAAAAACGGTCTTGATGGCAGAATATGATCAAATTTGATCGTGTCAAATCGAATCGTGATCTCAGACGTTTTCCGCCAGCACTCCGGCCATCTGTTCCATGCCCTGTTCGACGTCCTGTTCCATGGCGAGAGCGACCCCATTGATATCGCCTGCGCGTAATGCATCGAGCATTTCCTTGTGCCGGTCCGGCAGGTTCTGGGTGCCGAAACGACCACAGACCACCCTTAGCGACGGCCCGAATCGCAGCCATAGCCGTTCTGCCATTTCGGTGAGGATCGGAGCGTCCGCCACCTTATAGAGCAGAGCGTGAAAATCATAGTTCGAGCGAAGATATCCGCCCACATCGCCACTCTCGATGGCCTGATCAAGTGACGAATCCAGCTCCACCAGTTGTGCCACCGCCTCGGGCGTCATCCTCTCGGCCGCGCGGCGAGCCAGTTCTGCCTCGATTGATTTCCTTACGAAAATAACCTGCTGCAAATCGTTTTGGGTCAGCACCGGTACGATGACCCGCCGGTTGCCCTGAAATGACAGCGCACCTTCGGACATCAGGCGGCGGATCGCCTCGCGTACCGGAGTCATCCCGACACCCAGCGAATCAGTCAGCCCCTGGATGGTCACGGCCTGCCCCGGAGCCAGCTCTCCGAACAGGATTCGGGCCCGCAACATCTGATAAACCTGTTCGTGAACAGGCTGTTTTCCTTCACTGGGAGTGGGCCCGGATGCAGCTTTTTTGATCATATTCAAAGGAGTTGCCCCTATTTCGTCATGACGACTTGTCATACCTGCGACTAGGTGAAAACATAAACACTGTTGCCGCAGAAGGCAAAACTTGATCAAATCTACCGAGGTGGGAAAATACCCGCCACCTTGCAGGGAGACACTCAATGACATTCAAATCGCTGACACTCACGGCGGTGGTTGCGCTGGCAAGCTCGACGGCCTTTGCGGACGAAGTGCGCGTCTACAACTGGTCGGACTATATCGACGAGGAGCTGCTGGCCAAGTTCGAGGCCGAAACCGGCATCACGCTGATCTATGACGTGTTCGACAGCAACGAGGTGCTGGAGACCAAAATGTTGGCCGGCGGGTCCGGCTATGACGTGGTTGTGCCGACCGGGACCTTCCTGCAGCGCCAGATTCAGGCGGGCGCCTTCCAAAAGCTGGACATGTCCAAGCTTCCGAACCACGCTAACATGTGGGACCAGATCGAATCCCGTACCGCGCAATACGATCCGGGCAACGAGTATTCGATCAACTACATGTGGGGGACCACCGGCTTGGGCGTGAACGTCGGCAAGGTCAAGGAAGTGCTGGGCGACGACGCGCCGATGAACAGCATGGACCTGGTGTTCAAGCCCGAGAACATGGAAAAGCTGGCCGCCTGCGGCGTGCATTTCCTGGATGCGCCGACAGAGATCATCCCCGCGACGCTGAAGTATCTGGGCGAAAACCCCGACAGCCACGACGCCGATGTGATCGCCAAGACCGAACCGGTGCTGATGGCGGTACGCCCCTACATTCAGAAGTTCCACAGTTCGGAATACATCAACGCGCTGGCTAATGGCGATATCTGCGTGGCGATCGGCTGGTCTGGCGACATCCTTCAGGCGCGTGACCGAGCGGCCGAGGCCGACAATGGCGTCGAGATCGAGTATCACGCCTTCAAGCAGGGCTCGCTGATGTGGTTCGACCAGATGGCCATTCCGGTCGACGCACCGAACCCGGATGCGGCGCATGTGTTCCTGAACTTCATCATGGACGCACAGAACATGGCCGCCGCGTCGAACTATGTCTATTACGCCAACGGTAACAAGGCGAGCCAGGAGTTTCTGGTAGAGGACGTGATCGGCGACACCGCGATCTATCCGGACGCGGAAACCATGGACAATCTCTATACCACGACGCCTTATCCGGCGAAAATCCAGCGGACGGTGACCCGTCTTTGGACCAAGGTCAAATCGGGCACCTGATCCGGTCCGGACCTTATCAGGGGCGGGCCTGACGGCCTGCCCCAGTCTCAACCCCATTTAGCCGAATACGGGGGCCAGCCTTGCAATCATCGACCTTCGCGCCTTGGGAAGACCCCGATGCGAAACCGCTGATCCGTTTCAAGAACGTGACCAAGCGGTTTGGCGAATTCACCGCCATCGACAACCTGACGCTGGATATTTTCGAGCGCGAGTTCTTTGCCCTGCTTGGCCCGTCCGGCTGTGGCAAGACCACGATGATGCGCATGCTGGCCGGGTTTGAAACCGCCACCGAGGGCGTTATCGAACTGGCGGGTCAGGACATTGCGCCGGTGCCGCCGAACAAGCGCGCTGTGAACATGATGTTCCAATCCTATGCGTTGTTCCCGCATCTCAGCGTCTGGCACAACATCGCCTTTGGTCTGCGCCGCGACCGTAAATCCAAGGCAGAGATCGAAGCCCGGGTCGAAGAGATGCTGCGTCTGGTCCGGCTTGAGAAATTTGCCCATCGCAAGCCGCACCAGATCTCGGGCGGGCAACGGCAGCGGGTGGCGCTGGCCCGGTCGCTGGCCAAGGCGCCGAAACTGTTGCTGCTGGACGAGCCGCTGGGCGCGCTGGACAAGAAACTGCGCCAGGATACCCAGTTCGAACTGATGGACATCCAGGAAAAGACCGGCACTACCTTCGTGATCGTGACGCACGATCAGGAAGAGGCAATGACCGTGGCAAGCCGTGTCGCGGTCATGGATCAGGGCCAGCTGATGCAAGTCGCCACGCCTGACCGTATCTATGAAACCCCCAATTCGGTCTATGTGGCCGACTTTATCGGCGACGTGAACATCATCGAGGGCCGCGCCACGCCCGAGGGCGAAGACGGCTATCACATTGACTGGGCCGAGGGGCAGCCGGCGCTGACCGCGAAATCCTCTGCCAAGTTCGACAAGGGGCAGAAATGCCATCTGGCAATCCGCCCCGAAAAGGTGGCGATCAGCGCCGAACGCCCTGCCGATGCCGCCAACGCAGTGCAGGGCCGGGTGCATGACATCGCTTATCTCGGCAACCTATCCACCTATTATGTGGAACTTGCCGACGGCACGATCATCAAGGCGCAGACCTCGAACACGCGCCGCATCTCGCGTCGCAGTTTTACCTGGGAAGACACCGTCTGGCTGTCATGGACAGCCACGGCGGGTGTGCTGCTGGCAAACTGATGCGCCGGTTCCTGCTGATCGCCATTCCCTATGCCTGGCTTCTGGTGCTGTTCCTGGTGCCCTTTGTCATCGTGCTGAAAATCTCGCTGTCGGATGCGGCCATCGCCCGACCGCCCTATTTCCCGCAATTCGACTGGGCCGAAGGCATCATGGCCTTTGTCCGGGAGCTGGATTTCGAAAATTTCATCTTCCTGACCGAGGATGACCTGTATTGGAAAGCCTATCTGAGCAGTCTCAAGATCGCGGTCACCGCGACCCTGCTGACGCTGGTGGCGGGCTATCCCATCGCCTATGCCATGGCGCGCGCGCCCGAGGAATGGCGCCCGACCCTGATGATGCTGGTGATCCTGCCGTTCTGGACCTCTTTCCTGATCCGGGTCTATGCGTGGATGGGTATCCTGTCGAACGAAGGTTACCTGAACCAGATCCTGCTCTGGACCGGGATCATCAACGAGCCGCTGACCATTCTGAACACCAATACGGCGGTCTATATCGGTATTGTCTATACCTATCTGCCCTTCATGATCCTGCCGATCTATTCGGCGCTTGACCGGCTGGACGGGTCGCTGATCGAGGCGGCCGAGGATTTGGGCTGTTCGCGGGCGCAGGCCTTTTGGCTGGTCACCATCCCTCTGTCCCGGCCGGGTATCATCGCCGGCTGTTTCCTGGTCTTCATCCCGGTTCTGGGTGAATTCGTGATCCCCTCGTTGCTGGGTGGTTCCGGGACGCTGATGATCGGCAAGGTTCTCTGGGAAGAGTTCTTCTCGAACCGCGACTGGCCAGTCGCCTCTGCGGTGGCGGTGGTGCTGCTGTTGATCCTCGTGGTGCCCATCGTGCTGTTCCAGCGCAACCAGCAGAAACAGGCGGAGGCCGAGAAATGAACAGGATGAGCTGGTTCAACACCGTGTCGCTGACACTGGGGTTTGCGTTTCTCTACATCCCGATGCTGATCCTGATCGTCTACAGCTTCAACGAGAGCAAGCTGGTGACGGTCTGGGCCGGGTTCTCGACCAAATGGTATGGCGAGCTGTTTCAGAATGATGCGTTTCTGAACGCGGCCTGGGTCACGCTAAAGGTGGCGGTGATGTCCTCGACCCTTGCCACCATCCTGGGCACGATGGCGGCGCTGGTGCTGGTGCGGGCAGGGCGGTTCATGGGACGTACACTGTTCTCGGGCATGATCTATGCACCGCTTGTGATGCCCGAGGTGATCACCGGCCTGTCGCTCTTGCTGCTGTTCATCGGGATCGGCCTGGATCGCGGGGTGATGACCATCGTGCTCGCGCATACGACCTTTGCAATGTGCTATGTCTCGGTGGTGGTGTCCTCGCGGCTGGTTACTTTCGACCGTTCGTTGGAAGAAGCGGCGCTGGATTTGGGCTGTTCCGCAGCCGAGGCCTTTCGGCTGGTCACCCTGCCTATCATCGCGCCCGCGGTGATCTCGGGCTGGCTTTTGGCCTTTACCCTGTCGCTGGACGATCTGGTGATCGCGTCCTTTACCTCGGGTCCTGCCGCGACAACCCTGCCGATCAAGATCTTCTCGGCGGTCCGCCTGGGGGTCAGTCCCGAGATCAACGCGCTCAGCACGATCATGATTGGCATCGTCACCGTTGGCGTGATCAGCGCCTCGTTGATCTCGAAACAGGCGCTGGTGCGCCAGAAGCGGGATGAACAGGCGGCGGCCCGCGGCTGATGCGCCGGATCTTTTCGGATTACGCCTATGGCAACGGGCCGCGCGCGGGCTGCTGGTGGGACGAGACCATCGCCGCGCCAGACTGGCCCGTTGCTGCGGGCGACATCCGGGCGGATGTCGCCATCGTTGGCGGTGGCTTTACTGGCATATCGGCCGCTTTGCACCTTGCCGAAAACGGAGTGTCAGTGGCCGTATTCGAGGCCGAAACGCCCGGTTGGGGAGCGTCGGGCCGCAATGGCGGCTTTTGTTGCCTGGGCGGCTCCAAGCTGAGCGATGCCCAGAAACGCAGACGCTATGGTGAGGCGGGGGCCCGCGCCTACGATGAGGCCGAGAAAGAGGCGGTTGCTCTTGTCGCCAGCCTGATTGAACGGCACCTGATCAGTGCTGACACCCATTCGCATGGCGAAACGCAATTGGCGCATTCCGCCCGTGCCATGGAGGCTCTACGCCGTCAGGCCGACGCGGGGCAGGGTCGATTGCATGAGAAACACGAGCTGGCGACCGAAGGTCTGAACGGAAAGTTCCTTGGCGGGCTGACCAGCGATGTCGGCTTTGCCCTGAACCCGCGAAAATATCTGTTCGGCCTGACCGCTGCTGCGGCGGGGTCGGGTGCGCGCCTGTTCCAAAACAGCCCTGTCAACCGGATCGAGCAGAGCGCGCGGGGCCATATCCTGCATACGCCAAAGGCCCGGATCGAGGCAGAGACCGTACTGATCTGCACCAACGGCTATTCCAGCGATGACATTCCGCCCTGGCTCGCTGGCCGTTACATGCCCGCGCAGTCGAGCGTTATGGTCACCCGTCCCCTGTCCGAAGCAGAACTGCAAGCGCAGGGCTGGACCTCGGACCAGATGGCCTATGACACGCGCAACCTGCTCCACTATTTTCGCCTGATGCCGGACCGGAGGTTTCTGTTCGGTATGCGCGGTGGGCTGCTTTCCTCTCCCCGTGCAGAGGCTGGCATCCACGCCCGGTTGCGTCGGCATTTCGATTCGATGTTCCCAGCATGGACCGGAGTCGAGGCAACCAACCTGTGGTCCGGGATGGTCTGTCTGACGCGGGGGTTGATGCCCTATGTTGGCCCGGTGCCGGGGACGCCGGGCCTGTTTGCCGGGCTGGCCTATCACGGTAACGGGGTGGCGATGGGAACCTATTCAGGGCGCGCATTGGCGCGGATGGCGCTGGGCTCGGACCCCAGTTTGCCGCTCGCGATGAAGACGCCCTTGGCGCGTTTTCCCCTTGGCCGGTTCCGCCGAACCCTGATGCCGCCTGTCTATCTGGTGCTGGGTCTGGGCGATCTCTGAGCGGTCAGCAGGCCGCCAGCGCCGCGCGCTCGAACCGGAAGGCGGGGGCATAATCGGGCGCCCCGTTCTGAGCCCGCCAAAGGCAATAGGCCGCCATGCGCCAGTGAAACCACGGCTTCAGGACAAGATAACGAGCTACCGTTTCCCGGTTTTCATAGGCACCCAGAAACTGGCTCTCTTCGGTCGCGGTCAAGGGAACGCCCCGATAGACCTGCTGCATGGCCGGTGACAGGAACATGGCCAAATCCTCGGCCGGGTCGCCGATGGCGGGGCATTGCCAGTCGATCAGGACAGCCCGCGCGTCCGATACCAGAAGATTGCCCGCGACCGGGTCGCCATGGATCAGGCAGGTCGGCCCCGCTTCAACCGGTGCAGTGTAGGGGCGCATCCGAATGAGTTGGCCGCGCTCTGGTTCAGCGCAGCGCGTCAGAATGGCTAGGGCATGCCGACTGATGGCGGCGCTGCCGTTGCAACCGGGTGGTGCGGGGACATCGGGTGATTGCGCATGCAGGTCGGCCAGAACACGGGCCGCGATGGCGCAATCCGCTCGCCATGGGGCGCCGGGCGCATGATCGTAGACAACCCATGCCTCTTGCCCGTTGGTGCCAGAGGCGCGCAAGTGTGGGGCAAGGCCGGTTCCTGCCAGCCGTTCGAGGCAGAGCGCCTCAAGCCGGGCGTCATTTCCGAACAGGGGATTGTCGAAGTCCTTGCGATAGAGTTTCAGAACCAGATCGTCGGCCGGGCCGTGCAGCCGCCAGACACGATTGGTCCGCCCGCCATAGAGCGTCTCGAACCGGTCGCCGGCCTGCACCAGACCACGTTTGCGCAACTGCGCGACCAGCCCCTGAGGCGGGATATCCGGGTTCTCGATCAGCTCGACCTCGGGCTTTTGGGCGCAGATCAAACTAGACTGCGCCCGTGACCCCAGCGGGCCGCGAGATCAGCTGTTTGCCCGCACAGCGGTTACCATGCTGGCCAAAATCGCCTGTCCGCCGTCAAGGATCAAGATCACTTCGCCATTCTCGACCTGTGCTTCGCGCACCGTGTGATAGACGGCCGCAGCCTCGTCCAGCAGCAACTCGTCCGCCTTGTAGCTCTGGATGGTGAAACTGTAGAGTCCATGCGCGCGCTCACTCCCGTCGCTTTCCTTGCCAGTCCAGACAACCGGCTCCGCAGAGACCGGCACCTGGTAGCGGTCAACGATCTCGCCCTGTGCGTCGCGCACCACCAGATAGGCCTTGTCGGCGGCCGCAAGCGGGGCCGGTGATACGGTGACAGGCGCCCCCTTGAAATTGGCGGGGGCCACAGCGCGGGCCTGCTTGTCGATCCAGCTTGACAACTTGGCCATATCTGTGGCGCCAAGCTTGTCGACCAGCGCGGCGAGCATATCGTTGGTCTTGGTCTGTTGCTCAACCATCGAGAACTGCGCCAACTGCGCGGCATATTCAGAAGAATCAAGCGGCTCCAGAGGATCCTGATATTTCGCCTGAGTCGTCAGCATGCGGATGAACGTGTCGAAATCGGAACTTAGGCTGCGTTTTTCTTGCGGATTGCTGCTCTGCGCGGATTGCTGCTGCGCCGACGCAGATGTCGAATTCACGTTTGTGACCATGGCTCAAAGCCTCATGTCCAGTCCGTTGGCGGCGATACGCGGCCGATCTTCGGCAGTGTCCGGACGGTCTGTCTCTGCTGTTTCGGAAATCTGGCCCCTCCCACCGGAGCGCTGATGCGGGTCTCCGTTGGCACCGCCATGGGATCCCCCGAAGCTGAAGGTAACATCGGCATATCCCATCTGTCGGAACTCTGATGAAAGTTGGTCAATATTGCGTCTCATCAGCTCAACGGTCTCCGGTCGCTCGGCGACGATTGTCAGGGTCAGGACATCACCACGGGTTTTCAGGTTCATCTGGACGCGGCCCAACTCTTCAGGGTCCAAAGCGATCTCGACACTGTCCGCACCGGTCTGATTTGCAACCGCCGTTGCCAACTGCCCGCCGATATGGCGGGCCGAGTCGGCCTGGATGCCCGGTGCCGATGGTGTCGTGGGTACGCTGCCATGACCCGCCGACACAAATAGCGCGTCTGGCGGCAACTCGCTTCTGTGTTCAGGTCGCATCCCCAGTTCGGCGACGAACCCCGCCTTGACCAAGTTGTTGGCAGGGAACGGCCTTGCAGCGTCCCAGGTCCGGGACTGTGTAACAGGTGTCGTCGAAAACGCGCCCGATGCGGCTTGCGTAGCGGATTCCGTCCACCGCCGTGACATCGCGTCCGGCTGGCTGGTGCCTTCTGCTTCTGGCAGCAACCGATGAGAGAAGGTGGATATTCCGCCGGTTGACGCTTCCGCTGGAATGGTGGGTGCCCTTCCGGATTCCTGCGCGATGGCCTGCGGTTTATACTCCGAGCCGGGGCGTGTTGGTGCTGTATGTTCCGAAGTCCGGGCCCGTGTCATGTGGGGGAGGGGGGCTGACTGAAACCGATCCGGAGAGGTCGGTGTTGTGGCCAGCTCGGGCCGAACCGACGGAACGGAGCGTGGGAACGCTGACGATTCCGAACTTGACGCCATGTGCACATTGGCCAGGCCTGCGAGATAGCGGGGTTCGCCGCTGGCCTGCGCTTTTGGCGCGTGCAGAGATTTGTCGATACTGGCGGTTTCAGCTGTGGACGATGATTGTCCTGGTGATGGATCGGTATTTGGCGCTGCGTAACCGGGTTGTGCAGCGGTTCGATCAGTGAAACCTCTGGCGACAGCAGCCATGGCCACCGCCGGTTTGTCCGTTGCCGTGGTATGGGGGGCATGTCGGAGACGAGGCGTTTCGACTTCCCGTGACGTGACCGCGTCTACGAAGTCACGCGGTTCGGTTTGATCCGTCGATACTGCCTGTGCCTGGGCCTGGGCCGGCCGAACCGAGGGGGAATGGGACCCGATATCGGTTCTCGTGGGGATTGCCCGGCTTCGGTTGGTTGTGGTGATGTTGCGCACCCCGTCTACATTCGTTGCGGATGAAACGGCCGAATTTCGTGCTTCTGACACTGAGTGCCCACCGCTCGTTTGACCGGAAAGGCTCGTGCCAGGTTCGAAGATTTTCGCCTGGGTTTCGGTGGTTGCCACACCGCGCAGTTGCCGAGGTTCTTCGATTGCGTTTGGGCGAGGCACTGGTTCTTTCGGCAAAACCTCCGTCTGAATGCTGGTTTCAGATACACTCGTCTCGAGGCCGCCTGTCGGGCTGGGCGCCCGGTCCTCGGCCACGGGGGGGCGCTCGGACACTGATCGTGACCAGGACGACCGGTTTGAAAAAGCCGGCGGCGTGTCGGCATCGCCTGATATCATCGAAACCTTGTCCGATGTCTCGCCAACGATCGTCTCGCCGGACAAAGCTGAGGCCGCGGGGTCCGGTTGCCACCGATGCGTTATAATCGTTCGATCTGATGAGAATAGACGCGGCGGGGATGCCCCGTAGCCGTCACTGGAATCGTGTGGAAGCCGCTGTTGGTCCTTATTGCGCGCAATCTGCCCTGGGCTGATCTGCCCGCTTTCGGCTGGCTCAGAGACAATCGGCGCGGCGGTATCTGCTTGGGCCCCTTCCGGTCCAGCCTTGTCGCTGATTGCCCTTTGTCCATTGCCTCGCGTTTCATGATCAGAAGCGTGTTGGGGGGTCTTGCCCCCTTTGCGCCCAGACTGCCCCAAATCATCTGGCTGCGCCGAGGCTTCGGGGTCTTCGGAAACGACGGCTTCGACCGTTTCCTGGATTTGTTTGATCTCTTTTTCGTCGTCGAACACGGCAGCGAAATCCGCGTTCGGGATTCCAGCCACCATCTGTTGACGTGACGATACGATTCCCGCCTTGGCGGGTTGGCCGGCAAGCGGCGGAACATGGAAACTGGTCGGTCCGGTCATGCGAATTTCTTTCGTTGCAAGACCGACCATTGCCGCAAACCGGTTACGTTTATTTTAACCGCTTATCTGTCTGATCGGGAAAGTTCGAAACAATTTCGAGGCGCCCGATGGAGATACCCCTGACACCCCAGATCGTCCCCCGGCCCGGCAAGGCCCAGTCGTCCGACAGTGCCTTGCGTGCGGTTGCGGTCGAGCTTGAGGCGACGTTTCTGGCCGAGATGCTCAAGGCTTCAGGCCTTGGCAAGGCACGCGACGCATTTGGCGGCGGCGCGGGCGAAGAGCAGTTCTCTTCGTTCCTTGTGCGCCAGCAAGCCGATCAACTGGCCCAATCCGGCGGCGTCGGGTTGGCCGAATCACTCTTCAACGCATTGAAGGAGACCCGCGATGGACACTGAAGACCTCGACGATCTGATCGCCGCGCTTGATGAACTGCTGGAACTGGAGCGCGGCGCGCTGGTTCGAGGAGAGCTGGAACAGCTTGGGCGCATGACAGAGGAGAAGGAAAGGCTGGTCGCACGGATCAATGCGGCGCCGGACCTGAGCCGCGACCGGCTGGGTTCGCTTCACCTCAAGGTGACCCGCAACCAGGCGCTGCTCAGCAGTGCGCTGGAAGGAATTCGGGCAGTGGCCTATCGCATGTCCGAACTGCGCAAGGTCAGGCAGGCGCTCGAGACCTATGACAGCGCTGGACACAAGCAACGCTATGTGACGTCGGCCAAGACACGGCTGGAGAAACGGGCGTGAGCGGACAATTGAGTCAAATTCGCCGAAACCAGCATAGCCGCTTTAGCAAACCATTAGGAGATCGGGGGCAAATCTGGCGTCGCACCTCGGAATGAGCGTGGCGCGAGACCGGCTCCCGGACTTTCGCACTCGTCAGAAAGACGTTTCCGAACGCCTGAACGGGCGGATGCAACCCCGGGCCAAAGGCCCACAAGATCAAAGGATGATGCTATGTCCAGCATTCTGACGAACAATGGCGCAATGGTGGCGCTGCAAACCCTCAAGTCGGTCAACATGAACCTGGGGCAAACCCAGAACGCCATCTCGACCGGCAAGAACGTGGCCACCGCCAAGGACAACTCTGCCGTCTGGGCCATCTCGAAAGTGATGGAATCCGACGTCAAGGGGTTCAAGGCGATCAAGGACAGCCTGAGTCTGGGTGAATCGACCGTCGCAGTCGCCCGTAACGCGGCCGAAACGGTGACCGACCTGCTGACCCAGATGAAGGGCAAGATCGTTGCCGCTCAAGAGGACAACGTCGACCGCACCAAGATCAACGCCGACGTCACTGCGCTGAAAGACCAGATCGCGGCCGTTGTTGGCGCGGCCCAGTTCAACGGGCTGAACCTGGTCAATGGCTCCGCGGGTTCCGCTTCGATCCTGGCATCGCTTGACCGTGACAACGCCGGCAACGTGACCGCGTCCTCGATCACGGTGACGGGGCAGGATCTGTCTACTGGCGGTTACACTGCCAATGACATCTTCTCGGGCAGCTCGGCGGGTGCATCGACAAATGGCGACACCGTGGCCATCGCGCTCGACAATGGTGGCGGCAACGAGCAGATCGAGATTGCCGAGAATGGCGCGGCTTTTGTGGCCGGTGACAAGGTCAGCATCACCGTTGGTGACGAGACCGTGTCCTATACGGTGACCGCCGACGATGCGGCGGCGACCACCACGGCAGACATCGTCGCTGTGGCTCTGAAGGCCAAGATCGACGATCTGGGTGTCGCCGGACTTGTCGTCGATTACGACAGCGGTACGCCGGGCACGCTCGACTTTACCAATGGTGGCGCGAACGACCTGACCGTAAGTGGCCAGTTCACGAATGCCGGTTCGGGCGGATTGGGCGCGCTGAGCACGATCGACGTATCGACCGGTGTTGGTGCGACGGCCGCGCTCGCCACGGTCGAGACCCTGATCGACACCTCGATCGACGCCGCCGCAGCCTTTGGTTCGGTGCAGGGGCGGATCGAGACGCAAAAGACCTTCATCTCGAACCTGACCGACTCGCTGAAGTCGGGCATCGGTTCGATGGTGGATGCGGATATGGAAGAGACTTCGGCGCGCTTGCAGGCGCTGCAGGTGCAGCAGCAGCTGGCGGTTCAGTCGCTGTCCATCGCCAACCAGGCACCGCAGTCGATCCTGTCGCTGTTCCGCTAAGCGATCCTGCCGGGGCGTTCGCGCCCCGGCCCCTCACCGCCGATATCTCCCAACTGTAAGGACATCACGTGAACGCGCTTCTTCAGGCACGACAGGCCTATTCGGCCGCTTCGGCTCCGACCCGGACGCCACGGAACATGGAATACGAAGTCCTGTCCCGGATTACCCACCGCATGCACAGCGCTGCCAAGCAGGGGCGTGCAGGGTTCGGCGCATTGGTCGAGGCGTTGCACGAGAACAACCGGTTGTGGGGGGTCCTGGCGGCCAATGTGGCCGAGGCTGACAACGCTCTGCCGCCTGATCTTCGGGCCCGGTTGTTCTATCTGGCCGAGTTCACCCAGGTACATACCAGCAAGGTATTGCGCCGCGAGGCATCGCCACGCCCCTTGCTTGAAATCAACACGGCCGTCCTGCGCGGTCTGCGTCAAGGGGGCGCGACGGAATGAGCGGTTTGGTCCTGAAACTGGCGCCCAAGGAGCGGGTGCTGATCAATGGAGCGGTGATTGAGAATGGCGACCGGCGGGGCAGGTTGTCGATCATGACGCCGGATGCCAATATCCTGCGCCTGCGCGACGCCATCCATCCCGAAGAGGCAACGACGCCGGTTCGCCGGGTCTGTTATGCCGCGCAGCTGGTATTGTCCGGCGACAGCGAACCCGAGCAGGCCAGGATGTCGCTATTGCGCCGGATCGAGGAACTTAGCCAGGTTTTCACCGACCCCGACAGCCGCAAGGCGCTGGCCATGGCAACCGAGGCACTGGTCGCGGATCATCCCTATAAATGCCTCAAGGCGCTGCGTAGTCTGCTGCCCCGTGAAGAGCGCATCCTGGCGCTGCGGCCGCAATGAGTTACCAGCCGGTTCTGATATCGGGCGGCATTGCCGGCTGGCGGTTTCTGCAACGGACCTATGACGCCCAGGCGCAGAGTTTCTCCAGTTCCGCAGCACGCAATCGCGAAAGCTCCTACTTCATGGAGAAGATCGGTCAGGTGAAAAATGCCGAGGATCTGGTGTCGGACCGGCGGCTCCTGCAGGTGGCATTGGGGGCGTTCGGTCTCGGGGACGATCTGGACAATACCTATTTCGTGCGCAAGATCCTCGAAGACGGGACAACCTCGTCCGATGCCTTGGCCAACAAGCTATCGGACAAGCGCTATCGCGAGTTCTCCAAGGCGTTCGGACTGGGGCCAGGTGAGGTACGGACAACCGGTCTGGTCACCTTCATGGAGGATATCGTCGCCAAGAACGAGGTGGCAGGGTTCGAACAGGCGATCGGCGAACAGGACGAAACCATGCGGATCGCTCTTTATGCGCAGCATGAACTGAAGGCCCTTGCCGAAGACCGCTCAAGCGACAATGCCAAATGGTTCAGCCTGATGGGAGTTCCGCCGCTGCGCAAGATGATGGAGACCGCGCTGGGCCTGCCCTTGGGCCTTGGGCGTATCGACATCGACCAACAGCTGGAGATATTCGAGGATAAATTGCAGGCCCTGACCGGTTCGTCCAAAGTGTCTCAATTCACCGATCCGGAGATGCTGGACAAGGTGACTATTGCCTACCTGGCGCGATCACAGATCAACAACCAGTCGCTGGCAGCGTCAGCGGCCCAGAACGCTTTGACGCTGTTAGGCAATCTGCGGTGATCGGTGGGGCGCTCAGCTCTTGGTCTGTTGCGCCCGAAGGATTGTCCGTTCGACCTCGACCGCATAGCAGGTCACGGGGTGCGAGACATTGTGTAACGCGACTTCACCCAGCGGCAAGCAATTGCCGCAGGCGCTTTCGACCTCTTCCGAGACAACAATTCTGTGCCCGGTGGCTTTGCCATAGTCGCCCAGCCGCGCCGCGATATTCGCGGCCTGACCGATCACGGTGAAATCGAGACGTTCCTTCGATCCGACATTGCCATAGGTGACCCGGCCATAGGCCAGCCCGATGGCACAATCCAGCGCCACGGACCCCTCGGGTGTTTCGGCCAGCTTCGTAACGATCCCGGTTGCCGAGGTCATGGCCTGACGATGGGCGGTCTGGGCATCCGCACCGGCAGGAAATACCGCAAGCACCGCGTCGCCGATGAACTTCAGGACCTCGCCCTCATGGGCATGCACGATTTCGGACACCGTCTCGAAGAACCGGTTCAACGTGGCGATATAGCTGGCGCGCCCCAGCTCCTCTTCCAGCCGGGTCGAACCGCGCAGATCGCAGAACATGATCGCGGCGTCGATCTCGTCGCCGTCTCCACGGCGGATTTCGCCACCCAAAACCCGGGCCCCGCTGCGTTTGCCAACATAGGTCTCCAGCAGTGACTGCGCATTCTCGCGCTGCATGAACACCTCGTAATAGCGGCCGATTACGGCGGAGCATTCAAAGATGAGGCCCAGATTGGCGGTGGTGAACCCGTCCGGGTGATCGCAGCTCATGGTCAAGACGTTTATCCGGCCGTCGGAAAACGGCATCGGCATAGCGACATAGTCGGTGGCGCCCTGCGCGCGCAGCTCCTGCATGATCGGGAATTCTGTATCGGTCGGCCCGTCTGTCAGCCGCTGCCGGATGCCGCCCAGCCCGTTTGATACATGTCGCAGCGGGCTGTTGTTGAAGGCCGGATGATCGTGGATTTCATAGGTCGGCGCATACGTCGAGATCTCGGCCTTCCCCTTTTCCCAGATGTAATGCTTGCCTGCGATCAGCGGATGCAGCGACCAGGCCAGAACGCTCAGCCGCGAGACCGCGATCCCGTGATCCAGCATCTTCTCAGCCAGTGCGCGGGTGAATTCCTCGGCCGTGCGGAACGAGGCTGCACCGCGCAAGAGCCAGTCGACAAGCGGTCCGCTGACATGGCCATCCGCCCCCTCGTTCAGGCTGTTGTCGCCCAGTTCGATCCGCGTATGGGCCTGCGGCATGAACCCGACATAACCGCATATGCCGGCGCTCTCGGGCAAAGGCGTGTCGTAGGACCAGACCGCGTTGGGCACCTTTTCCTCGCCGACATACATGTCGCGGTAACTGGCCGTTCCCTTGAACGGGCAAAAGGTCTGAAGCTCGGTCGGTTCTCCCAGCGGCACCAGTACGTCGTCGCGTGGGATGTAGATTGCCGGTGCCAGGCGGGTCTCATACATCACCATTGCGCGGGTCGTTGCCGCCAGCAGTACATCATCGCGATACACCTCGACCTTTCCGTCGAGCGGCTCGATACTGATGTCATAGCTCTGGGCCCGTGGGGTGGTATGGACGTTCATCGACAACCTCCTTTTTGCCCGTCAGGTCATAGGATGGGGGCAGGGGGGGTGATTGCCAAGGGCACGAAACTGAAATTATCGGTGAGGCAGCTGATGCGATTTCTTCTGATGACAGCTCTTGTCATTGCGCCAATTGCACCGCTAGAGGCGCAACACAGCCGGATGCCCCAGCCGACGCGGGATCAATGTATCTGTATCGCGGTCTGCCAGGCGACGAACCGTCCGGCCTGGGTTTCGGGGCCGCCGCCTACCTGCCCACATATCCGTGATGAGTTGATCCTCGACAATCGCGCCAACTGCGCCTGCCCGGCCTGGCCGCCCGCGCAATCGCGCCAACGCCCGGCGCCGGGACGCGAGTCGCCCAATCACTGATGCGTCAGACCATCTGGATCACGCTTTTCTCGATCGCCAGCATATAACCGCGCTTGGCGATGTTCTTGACCAGTAGCGCGCTGATCATCTGGTTGCCCAGTGTGTCGCGCAGCCGCTTGATCCGGGTGGCCCCAGCGGCCTCGTCACAATCGGCGGCAGCCCGGCCCGAGATAACGGATTCGATCTGCGACCCCGATAGCACCTCGTCATCCATCCGCGCCTCGGCCAGCACGGCGAGGGTCTCGATGGCGGCGGGGGTCAGCTGGAACTCCATGTTGTTGAGGTAAACGGTGTTCTCCTCGCGGCTGATCAGCAGCGAGGTCACCTGAATGCCGGTGCGTTCGATCTGGGCCATGCGGCGGTTGAGCAGCACCAGCATCGCCAGAAAGGCCAGTGCCGCGATCATCATGGCGCTGGCAAAGACCAGCAGCACGAAAATTACCATGCGATAGCTCGACAGGGTGTCGGCAAAGGCGGTGCCGGATTGGGCCAGGATTTCCAGCAACCGGATCTCGGCCTGGGTGGTCAGATCGTTTTCGATGAAAACCCGCTCGACCCGTGCGTTGAACGCGTTGGCGTCGGGCAGGGTCAGCAGCAGAAAGGTGGCCGCAGTCGCCAGGATGACGACGATGGCGCCAATGCCGAACCCGATCAGCCGCGTGCCCGACCGGCGCGCCTCAGAAACGGAGAAAATAGTGTCCGGCATCGGCCTTCCTCTGGTCCAGTCCCTCGGGTCCAAAGACCGAAAGCACGTTGAGCAGGGTCCAGCCGGCGGCTTGCAGGCGGGCGGCGACCTCGGGTGTGGCCTGTCCCGCCGCGCAGCCGGAGACCTGCATGACACCGTAATGCAGCCGCAACGGCTGTTCCTGCTTGGCCTTGTAATCGGCATAGCATTCGGCGGCACCGGCGCTGGCGGGGGCCGCGATCAGGGCCAGAACGGCCAGGATTTGGGAGAACTGTTTCATGGCCATTATCCTGCGCCCTGAGGCGAGGATATTCAATAACCGCAGGGCGATAGCAGGGCTGATATCGGATAACAGCGAGGCGATATTGCTTGTCCGGACGGGGCGGGCGCAGGTTTGGCGCATCACAACCGCCCGTGACGATGCGGGCCAGAGAACAGACAACCGAAAGGATCCCTCTCATGCACCGCAAGTTCATCGCTCTTGTCCTGTCCACCGCCATTGCCGTCACCGGTGTCTCTGTCAGCCAGGCTCGTGCTGCCGATGCGCATGACATTCTGGGTGGTCTGGCGGCCATCGCCATCCTGGGTGCCGCCGTTCATCACTATGACAAGAAGAAGGATCGCCGCCGCCAGCAGCAGCATGCCACCCGCAACCAGCACAACCCGTATCCGACACATGATCCGCATCGCCGCGCCAAGCCGCTGCCGACGGATGTGGCACGGTATAACCTCCCGTCGCGCTGCCTGCGCGAGGCCGACGGATATCGCGGTCATGGTCCAGTGCTGGGTGCGCGTTGCCTGTCGCGCCATTACGGCCATGCCAACAGCCTGCCGCAGCAATGCAAGGTGTCCTATTGGAATGGCGAGCGGACCCGCAACGCGTTTGAGCCCAACTGCCTACGCCAGTTTGGCTATCGCGTCGCCTATTCCAACTGAAGTCGAGCAGGAGGCCCGTAAAGGGCTGTGGGGCAGGGGGCATGGCTCCCTGCCTTTTTGCTTGTCCCGGGGCGTGAATTGCGATCAATCAAGGGGCATGACACAGCCCGATTACCAACTAGAGGCGGCCCTGGCAGCGCAGGGCCATATCCGCATTGCCGGCGTTGACGAGGTCGGGCGCGGCCCGCTGGCGGGGCCGGTGGTCGCGGCGGCGGTGGTGCTGGACCCGCAGGCCATTCCCGCGGGGCTAAACGATTCCAAGAAACTGACGGCCGCCCGGCGCGAGCGGTTGTACGATATTCTGCATGCCACCGCCCAGGTGAGCATCGCCGAAGCCAGCGTCGAGGAGATCGACGCCCTCAACATCCTGCGCGCCTCGCATCTGGCGATGGAACGCGCGGTCGCCGCGCTGAACCCCGCACCCGATTTCCTGCTGATCGACGGAAACCTGATTCCCGCCGGGCTCAGCATCCCGTCGCAGGCGGTGATCAAGGGCGACGGGCGGTCGGTGTCGATTGCGGCGGCCTCGATTGTGGCAAAAACATGGCGCGATCGGCTGATGGTGGATTTGGCGCAACAGCATCCCGGCTATGGTTGGGAGCGCAACGCCGGATACCCGACAAAAGAGCATCGTGCCGCTTTGCAAGATCTTGGTGCAACCCCACACCATAGGCGTTCTTTCAAGACGGCGCACAAGATATTGTATCAAGAGCAAATCGTAACTCGCTGATTCAAAAAAGAAATTGACCGCGAATCCGGTTTGACTCATCCTGTCATCAACCAAATGAGCGCAAAAAGCGCCGTGGAACTTGAGGCAGACTATGACGACGACCAAGACAAAGGGCGCAACAGCGCTCCCTTTAAACACGATTATAGCCGGCGACTGCATCGACGTGATGAACGCGATGCCAGAGGCGTCGGTGGATCTGATCTTTGCCGATCCGCCATATAACCTGCAACTCAAGGGCCAGTTGCATCGCCCCGACAACAGCCAGGTGGACGCGGTCGATGACCACTGGGACCAGTTTTCCAGCTTTGCTGCCTATGACCAGTTCACGCGCGACTGGCTGAAAGCCGCCCGGCGACTGTTGAAACCCAATGGCGCGATCTGGGTGATCGGGTCCTATCACAACATCTTCCGGGTCGGTTCGGCGTTGCAGGATGCGGGGTACTGGATCCTCAACGACGTGGTCTGGCGCAAATCGAACCCGATGCCGAATTTCCGTGGCAAGCGGTTCACCAATGCCCATGAGACGATGATCTGGGCGTCCAAGGCCGAAGGCGCCAAGTACACTTTCAACTATGAGGCGCTAAAGGCGCTGAACGAAGGCGTGCAGATGCGCAGCGATTGGGTCATGCCGATCTGCACCGGGCATGAGCGGCTCAAGGATGAAAACGGCGACAAGGCGCACCCGACCCAAAAGCCCGAGGCGCTGCTGCACCGGGTTCTGGTCAGCTCGACCAATCCGGGTGATGTGGTGCTCGACCCGTTCTTTGGCACCGGCACCACCGGTGCGGTCGCCAAGATGCTGGGCCGCGAGTTCATCGGCATCGAGCGTGAGGAGGCCTATCGCAAGGTCGCCGAAAAACGTATTGCCAAGGTGCGCAAGTTCGACCGCGAGGCGCTGGAAGTCAGCGCCAGTAAGCGGGCCGAGCCCCGCATTCCCTTTGGCCAGTTGGTCGAGCGCGGTATGCTGCGTCCGGGCGAAGAGCTGTATAGCATGAACCAGCGGCACAAGGCCAAGGTGCGCGCCGATGGCACGCTGGTCGGCCAGAACATCAAGGGTTCCATCCACCAGGTGGGCGCGCATCTGGAAAATGCGCCGTCGTGCAATGGCTGGACGTATTGGTGTTTCAAGCGTGACGGCAAGACGGTGCCGATTGATGTTCTGCGCCAGCAAATCCGGGCAGAACTGGAAAACTGACCTCGTAAAATCCCAGGAATACCGCCGGTGCCTGTGGCCTGACACATGGCACTACACCTTGCCCCGCCGCATGTCGGCGGGGTTTTTTCTTTGTCGCACCCGGTACCCGCCCCGGCCTATTATGCCTATCTGTAAGGGCAGGAACGAAGGAAAGCACTCATGACCGACAGCACAGCCGCGCCCCCGCGCCGTGAGCGGTTCTTTTTTACCCAGCCCGACGAGTTCGATTTCGACAACCGATTTACCCAGGCGGCGCTGAGCAAGCACAAGCGCGAAGGGCTGGAACTGGCGGTGCGCGCGCGCTGGGTCGCGATGGCAGTGATCTCGGTGCTGCTGATCTTTGTGAACCCGCATTGGGACGTGATCTACTACCACGGCATACTGGCGCTGCTTGCCGTCAATGGCTGGTTCATCCGACGGGCGGGTCGTGTAGGGCAATCGCGGCTGGAACTCCTGCTGATTCTGGTCGATCTGCTGATCATGACGTTGGGCATGGTGATACCCAATCCGCTATCCGATGATGTGAGACCGCTGGCGATGCAGTACCGGTTCGACAATTTCCAGTACTTCTTTGTCATCCTGGCGGCAGGAACGCTGGCGTATTCCTGGCGTACGGTGATTACAATCGGCACCTGGACCGCGATCCTGTGGACGCTTGGCTGGGTTGTCGCCCGATGGCAGTCCGAGCCGATTGCCGAATTGTCCGACCGCGCGCGGGCAGCATTCGCAGGTTTCCCCGACGTGGCCGAGCTGATGGAGCCCAACAGCTTCATGGTTCAACTCCGCGTGCAAGAGGTGGTGGTGTTCCTGATCGTTGCGGTCACGCTGGGGGTGACCGTGCGGCGGTTCAACCGGCTTTTGACCACCAATGCCGGGCTTGAACGCGAACGCGCCAACCTGTCGCGCTATTTCTCGCCCAATGTGGTCGATGCGCTCAGCCAGAATGACGAGCCGCTGAAACAGGTGCGGCAACAGGATATCGCCGTTCTGTTCATCGACATCATCGGCTTTACCCGTTTTGCCGCAGGGCGAGACCCCTATGAGGTGATCGAGGTGCTGCGCGGTTTTCACGCCCGGATGGAGGGTGAAGTGTTCCGCCATAACGGCACGCTCGACAAGTATCTGGGGGACGGGCTGATGGCGACATTCGGCACCCCTGTGGGCGGCGAGACCGATGGCAGCAACGCGCTGGCCTGCGCCCGCGCCATGGCCAAGGTGATCGGCGATTGGAACCGCGAACGCCGCCGCCAGGGCGAGCCCGAGATCCGGGCCGGGATCGGTGTGCATTACGGCCCTGCGGTTCTGGGTGATATCGGTGCCAATCGGCTGGAATTCGCCGTGATCGGCAATACGGTGAATGTTGCTGCCAAGCTGGAAGCCCAGTCGCGGGTCTATGACGCCGGCATTGTGATCAGCGACGATCTGCGCCGCCAGGTTGAGGCCGAGGGCGGGGCGATCCTGATGGACGGGTTCGACGAACGCCGGGACGAGATGATCCCGGGTATGACCGATCCAATGGTGGTCTGGGTTCTCTGACAGAACTCAGCGCGGGGTCGGGTTCAGCGCCTTGTTATAGGGCTTCCAGTCGGTGATCTCGGGGTAATACCGGTGCCGCCAAGCCCGTACACGCGGGTTCATCACCCGGCGCCAAAGCGGCGGGATCATCGCGGCCACCGTCATCACCGGATATCCATAGGGCAGCTGCGGCGCGTCCGCCTCGGTATGGTTTTGCAACAGGGGAAACCGCCGGTCGGGCTTGTAGTGATGGTCCGAGTGGCGTTGCAGGTTGATCAGCAGCCAGTTCGAGGCCTTTTGCGCCGCGTTCCAGGAATGGCGCGGCATTACATGTTCGTATTTGCCGTCGCCCAGGTATTTGCGGGTCAGGCCGTAATGCTCGACATAGTTCACCAGTTCCAACTGCCAGATCGCAATGCCCGCCTGCACCAGGAACAGGCCGATCCCGGCCCAGCCCCCCAGCAGCCCGGCCAGCGCCAGCATCAGCCCCTGCAAAGCCCAATAGCGCCAGAACGGATTGGCCGGATCGGTCCAGCGCCGGTCCTTGCGGGCCAGCATCTCGCGTTCTGCGCGAAAAGCCGAGCGTAGGCATTGCACCAGGACGCGCGGATAGAAGCGGTGGAACCCTTCGTTGTAACGCGCGGTGACAGGGTCGCGCGGTGTGCCCACATGACGGTGATGCACCAGAAGGTGCTCGGACCGGAAATGCGAGTAAAGCACCATGGCCAGCAGGATATCGCCCAGCCAGCGTTCGAACCGGTTCTTCTGATGCATCAGCTCGTGGGAATAGTTGATGCCGATGGTCCCGGTAATCACCCCGACCCCAAAGAAAAGCGCGATCTTTTCAAGGGTCGACAGGTGTTCGGCGCGCGTGGCGTACCAGATCAGCCCGTAGAGCGTGACGAATTGCAGCGGCACCCAAAGCTTGGGCAGCAGGATGTACCAGCCCAACTCCTCGTCACCGGTCTGGGGATCGGCGTTTTCCTCGTTGAGGCCCGTTACCTGATCATAAATCGCAAACGCCCACCAGGTCGACAGCGGCACCACCAACAGCCACCATCCGCCCTGGCTGGCCACGATCCAGACCATCGGGATCAGAAGGAAGGACAGCCAGAACGGCAAGGCGCTTTGCCAACGGGCCAGGGTTTCCGTGGGGATCATCGCGGGCTCCACATCCGAGTGCCTGAAACATAATCGTTTTTTCGGGGTATGCCCATGATGCTATTGGCCGCGCCAGAGGTCGAAGGCCTTGCGCATTACTGTCGGCAGATCCGATGGGCGAAAGGCGTGTTTGTCGATGATGACCAGTCCCTCGGGCGCGGTGTCGACCTCCAGCGGCGCCGTATGAATGCGCAGGATCAGGTGGAAATGGGTAAAGGTGTGGCGCACCTCTGCGGGCAGTTCGCGCCAGTCGGCCTCGAATGGCGGTGAAGGTTGGGGCGCCTCGGACCAGTCCGAGCCGGGCCAACCCAGCATGCCCCCCAGCAGGCCCTTGTCCGGGCGCCGCTCCATCAGCCAGCCACCGTCAGAATGCTGCGCCAGATAGACATGCCCATGGCGGATCGGCTTGGGCTTCTTGGGGCTCTTGCGGGGCAGGTCGGACGCGGTGCCGCGCTGGCGTGCCAGGCAGGGGGGGCGCAGAGGACAGATCCCGCAGGCAGGTGCGCGCGGGGTGCAGATCGTCGCGCCCAGATCCATCACCGCCTGGGCGTGATCGCCGGGCCGCTTGGCCGGGGTTATCGCGGCGGCGTGCTCCTTCAGCACCGGCTTCACTCCCGGCAGCGGTTCTTGCACGTCGTGTAGCCGCGCCATCACCCGTTCCACATTGCCGTCCAGCACGGTCTCGGCCCTGTCAAAGGCGATGGCGGCGATGGCAGCGGCGGTATAGGGGCCGATACCGGGCAGGGCGATCAAACCTTCGTAGCTGTCGGGAAACTGGCCGCCGTGCTCCTCGGTCACCGCGCGCGCACATTTCAGCAGGTTGCGGGCGCGGGCGTAATAGCCAAGGCCCGCCCATTCGCCCATCACCGCCTCGTCCGGGGCGGCAGCCAGCGCCGCAACCGTTGGCCAGCGGGTGGTGAAGCGGTGGAAATAGTCGCGCACTGCCGCCACGGTGGTCTGTTGCAGCATCACTTCGGACAGCCATACGCGATAGGGATCGGGGCGCGTGCCTGCCGCGCGCGCCGCTGGCCCCACCCGCCATGGCATTTCGCGCGCGTGACGGTCATACCAGTCGAGCAGCGTGCCGCTCACGTCAAAGTGTTGGAGGTCGCGCACGAAAATTCCCTCGCTTCTATCGGTTTCACTGGTGCCGCAGTGCGTGGGCTTTAGAATAGCGGCAACAGAGTCGGATTCCAGATGGCAAGCAGACGTTCCTCGACCCGTGGCTTCAAGCGCACCGCCAGCGTGCTGGGTGATCAGATTCGCCGGGCTGGCGAAACACGCGGCTTTGCCGTGGGCCGGGTGCTGACCCACTGGGCCGAGATCGTCGGACAGGATCTGGCCGCCATCGCCCGACCGGTCAATATCGGCTATGGCAAGGGTGGCTTTGGCGCGACGCTGACCGTGCTGACCACCGGGGCCCAGGCGCCGATGCTGGAAATGCAGAAGGAGCAGCTGCGCGAACGGGTGAACGCCGCCTATGGCTATAACGCCATCAGCCGGGTCCGCATCACCCAGACCGCGCCCGTCGGCTTTGCCGAAGGTCAGGCCACATTCGAGCATCGCCCAAAGGCTGCAGCCAGCGCCCCGCGCCCCGAGATCGTGGCCGAAGCGGCGCAGGTGGCCGACGGCGCCAAAGATGAAGATTTGCGCGCGGCGCTTGAAAGATTGGCGCAGAACGTTTTATCGAGACAGAAATCTTGAAGAAGGGCAGAAAGATGAACCGTTTGGGAACTTTGGTGTTTGCCGGTGTGGCCGTCGTGGCGGGGGCCTATTGGCTGACCCTGCCCTCACAGGGCAACCTGCCCGCCAACCCGCTGATTGGCAGCGCCGAGGCGCAGCAGGCCGAAATCGATACTTCGACCATTGTCGAAATGGTGCAAGGGGCCGAGGACGCGCCGGTCGAAATCATCGAATATGCCTCATATACCTGCCCGCATTGCGCGGCCTTTCACCAAGGCCCCTACAAGCAGCTCAAGGCCGATTTCATCGACACAGGCAAGGTGCGCTTTGTCTATCGCGAGGTGTATTTCGACCGCTACGGTCTCTGGGCCTCGATGGTGGCGCGCTGCTCGGGTCCCGAGAAATTCTTTGGCATTTCCGACCTGATCTACAAAGGGCAGGCTGAATGGTCGCGCGCCGGTGGTCCGGCCGAGATCGCCGAGGAACTGCGCAAGATCGGTCGGCTGGCGGGGATCGAGAATGATAAGTTGGAGGCGTGTCTGGGCGATGCCACCATGGCACAGACGTTGGTCGCCTGGTATCAGGAACACGCGACCCGGGACGAGATCAACTCGACCCCCAGCTTCATCATCAATGGCAAGAAGGTCGAGAACCAGGCTTATGAAGGGTTCAAGGCCCTGATCGAGGCCGAACTGGGCAGCTGACCTCAGGGCGGCGGCGGCGCGGCGGCCAGCAGGATGCCGCGCAACCTGTCCTCGTCCCCTACCTCCAGCCGGACGGGCAGGGTGATTACCTTGGCGCGGAATGCTGGGGGCAGCCGCACGGCATCCTTCTCCGTCGTCACCATCTGGGCGCCCAAAAGCCGCGCTTCGTTCTCCAGCCGGGTCATCAGCGCTGGAGTCAGCGGCTGGTGATCGTCCAGCGCTTCGGCCCGGCGCAGATCGGCGCCCTCGGCCCGAAGCGTGCGAAAGAACTTGGCCGGGTTGCCGATCCCGGCAAAGGCCAGCACCGGCGTCGCGGTCCAGTCCATCCCGGTGCGCAGCGGTTTCAGCTCAGCGGTGACCAGCGGCACGGTCACGTCCGGACCCCAGGTTGCGCGGAACCGGTCCTGTGCCTGCGCATCTCCCAGGGCCAGAACCAGGTCGGCACGGGCAAGACCTGTTGCCACCGGTTCCCGCAAGGGGCCGGCGGGAATACAGTGACCGTTGCCAAAGCCCTGCGCCGCATCGACCACGATAATCGAGAGATCCTTGGCGACGCTCGGGTTCTGGAACCCGTCATCAAGGATGATTGCGGTGGCCCCCGCCGCTGCCGCCGCGCGGGCGCCGGCGGCACGATCCTTGGCCACCCAGACCTCGGCAAAGGCAGCCAGCAGCAATGGCTCGTCGCCCACCTCCTCGGCGCGGTGGCGGCGCGGATCGACCTGCACCGGACCTTCGAGCGTGCCGCCATAGCCACGGGTGACCACATGCGGTTCGTGCCCGGCATCACGCAGCCGCTCGGCCACCCAGATCGCGCTGGGGGTCTTGCCGGTGCCGCCCGCGTTCAGGTTGCCGATGCAGATCACCGGTACAGGCACCTTAACCGGATCACCGCCCGCCAGCCGCCGTGCGGTCGCCCGGGCATAGACTGCGCCCAACGGCGCCAGCAGCCGCGACTGCCAGCCCGGATGTGCGGGGTCGTTCTGCCAGAACTCAGGTGCTCGCATGAATTGCCTTTCGCCGGTCCAGCCGGTCCAGCACCATTTCGATCAATTCATCGGTCAGATGCGCGGTCTCGGTGGCCACCTGCCAGCCGGCCAGGGCCATGCGGGCCGCGGCGTCCGGGGCCAGCAGGTCGACGACCTCGCGCCCCAGTGCCTCGGCATCGCGCACCGAGCGCGCCGCGCCGGCAGAGGCCAACCGCACATATGTATCCATGAAACTGCGCACATTGGGACCGTAGAGCAGCGCCGAGCCCAGTGCCACCGCTGTCAGCGGGTCGCGCCCGCCGGTGCCGAACTCCAGCGAGCTGCCCATGAAGGTCAGCGGGGAGATCCGGTACCACAGACCCAGATCCTCGGCATGGGCGCTGATCACGACCTGGGTCGAATCCTCGATCCGGTCACCGGCATCCCAATCGGCACAACGCAGATCCATCGCCTCGAGCCGGGTCTGCAACGGACCGGCCTCATCAGGATCGGCCACATGCACAATCAGCAACAGCCTGTGCAACAGCCGCAGCGCATGGCGATGCGCGGTCAGTACCGAGATGAACTCCTTGGGCTGGGTCCAGGCCGACAACCAGACCGGCCTGCCGCCCAAGGTGGTGTTGGTTTCGACCAGTTCCTCTTCGGACCAGGGGGCGGGATTGGCACTGACCTGAAGCGGGTTCGATGCGCGGACCTTGGTTGGCGCGACACCGGTCCTGCGCACATAGCGCGCGGTCGCTTCGCCGTCGGTCAGGATCATGTCAAAACAATCCAGCATGGTACGGGTAAGATCGGGTAACCAGCGGTGGCGCCGGGCCTGCAACTCGCGTTCGGTGATGTCGATCAGCAGCATCGGTATGCCGCTGCCAGCGGTTTCGTCAATCAGGTTGGGTTTCAGGGCACCGCCAGACCAAAGGCACAGGTCGGGTCGCCAGTGATCCAGGAAACGCCGCGCAGGGGCGGGATGATCGTCGGGCAGCACCGAAATCAGGCCACAGGGCGCGATCCAGTCATCGATACGTGTCTCCGCCGGGATGGTGAACAGAAGGCTCAGATCTGGGCGAAGCGAGATCAGTCGCTGTGACAGATCGCAAAGCGCGGGAAACCGGCTGCGATCGGTGACATGTATCCAGATCAGCTCTCCCTTTGGACGGTCCGGCATGTCCCGGCCTGGCGGGTTCACCCCCCGCCAGTTCAGGACCCGGTACGCGGCAAGGCTGAGCGACCGCACCATGGCTCAATCCAGCCCAGATAGCGCAATGCCAACAGAGGCGCCGGTTCGCCGGTCTATGGGGACGGTGGCTGCCATGCGGCACTCCTGACGGAGGGGTTGAAATCGGCGGCACCCTAAGGGTTTGGCAGGCCGGGTCAAGGCATCGGGGGGCGAGGCCCGCATTCGTCAATGGGCCGGAATACCCGCGCTTGCCGGATCAAGGGCACCAAACAGGCCGCGATGCACGGTGTCGCCGCCTGCGATGACCCCATCCAGCCGGGGTCTGGGATTGTTGAACTTCAGCGCTGCGCCGGTCCGGTCGGTACAGCGCCCGCCCGCTTCGCGCAGGATCAGATCGCCAGCGGCGATATCCCATTCCCAGCTGGGTCGCAGGGTCAGCATCCCGTCGAACCGGCCCTGCGCCACCAGTGCAAGGCGATAGGCCAGCGAGGGGCGATAGTCGCGATGGAAGGCGGGTGCCTGACCGCCGGTCCAGTGTTCGGGGCGCAGATTTGGTCGCGCGGCCAGAATATGCGCCTGGGCCAGGTGGGTGGGCGCCGAGACCCGGATCGGTTGGCCGTTCAGAAAGGCACCACCGCCCGCTGCGGCGGTGAACAGCAGGTCGCGCTGGGGCAGATAAACGGCGGCGGCGGTAACCACGCCCCGGTCCGCGACCGCCAGCGCATGCGCCCAGGTGCGCGACCCTTCGGCAAAGCTGCGGGTGCCATCGATCGGGTCGATTATGAAAACACGGTCGTGATCCAGCCGCGCGGCGGTATCCTCGGTCTCTTCGCTGAGCCAGCCATAGCCGGGGCGGGCAGCGGGCAGCATTTGCGCCAGCATCGCATTCACCGCCAGATCGGCCTCGGTCACCGGGCCCGCGCCATCGGGCTTGTCCCAGCGCTGGGCATCGCGGCCTGAGTAGCGGGTGGCGATGCGCCCGGCCTCACGTGCAGCGCGGATCAACAGGTCGAGGTCAGTTTCCGGCAAGCGTCATCCCCTCGATCAGGATCGACGGCACCACCCGCGAAAGCCAGGGTCGGGCATCGTTCGCCGGGACCATCCGCAGCAGCATGTCGCGCAGATTGCCCGCGATGGTGCATTCGTTGACCGGATAGGCGATCTGGCCATTCTCGACCCAGAACCCCGAGGCCCCCCGCGAATAGTCGCCCGTGTTGGGGTTGATCGTCGACCCGATCAGCGAGGTCACCAGCAGCCCGGTTCCCATGTCACGGATCAGATCATCACGGCTGGCCGTGCCGGGCGTCAGCGTCAGGTTCCAGTTGCTGGGCGAGGGAGGACCCGACACGCCGCGCGTGGCATTGCCGGTCGAGGCCAACCCCAGTTTGCGCGCGCTGGCCAGGTCGAGCGTCCACCCGGTCAGCACCCCGTCTTTGACGATTGCGCGGGCCTGCGTTGGCAGGCCCTCGGCATCGAAGGGGCGCGACCCTGAAACGCGTGGGCGATGCGGATCCTCGACCAACGACAGGGCGGCGGGCAGCACCTGCTCGCCCAGATTGTCCTTGAGCCATGACGACCCCCGCGCGACGGAAGCGCCATTTGCCGCTGCCAGCAGGTGCCCGATCAGCGAGGCTGAAATACGTTCGTCAAACAGCACCGGATAGCTGCCGGTCGCCGGTTTGCGCGCCCCTTGCAGGGCAACCGCCCGTTCGCCGGCGCTGCGGCCGATGTCTTCGGGGCTGCGCAGGTCGGACTGATAGGTGCGGCTGTCGCCATCGGCGTCCCGCTCCATCCCCGTTCCGCTGCCCGAAATTGCCACGCAGGAAAGCGAGCGCACACTGCGCCCGTAGCCGCCGGAAAACCCGTTGGTGGCGGCCAGATGCACATGGTGCTGACCATAGGCGGCAGCGGCATCCGACACCTGAGACACGCCAACTACCGCTGCTGCGGCGGCCTCGGCGGCCAGCGCGTCCTGCATCAGCGCTTCGGGCCCCGGTTCGGCGGCGGGGTCGCGTAGATCGAGCGCGGCAAGATCCCAGTCGCGGGCCAGCTGATCGGGATCGGCCAGCCCGGCAAAGGGGTCCTCGGGCGCTTCGCGCGCCATCGCCACCGCGCGTTCGGCCATCGCGGCCATCGCCTCGGGGCGGCTGTCCGAACTGGACACGATCGCCTGCCGTTTGCCGACAAACACCCGCAGGCCCAGATCGGTCCCTTCGGAACGCTCGGCATGTTCCAGTGCGCCGCCGCGCACCTCGACCGAGACCGAAGTACCCTCGACCACCAACGCATCGGCGGCTTCGGCGCCAGCCTGGCGGGCGGCGTGCAAGAGGGCGTGGCTGAGGTCTTCGGCCTTGTGCGGCATGGGCTGTCCTTTGGCTGTTGTCAGGGAGGTAGCCCCCGCCGCCGCCCGCTGCAAGACCTACGGCGCGCGATGCGGGTGACCAAGGTGTCAGCAGGGCGCGCAGCCGATGCGCGCACCCCGCTGGAGCCGTTATTTGATACGCTGACCGTTTGCGAGGATATGGCCCTGTTCGTTGATCTCGATCTTCGAGTTCAGCGTATCGGGCGCATCGCCGGGTACTGCCAGCATGCCCATCATCATCCGCGCGCCCATGGCGTCATCCTCGGACACGAAACCCATGGCGATCAGCTTGTCGAGCAGCGCATTTGCCCCGGTCAGGGTCAGGTTCGCCACACCGGCAGGCGCCGGGATGCCGTCAAAGGTTTCGTAGTCGGAATTGTCAAACGTGAAAGCGCCAGTACCGGTCAGCTTGGCCCCCACCAGCGAGACCAGCAGCTGGTTGATGGTCAACTCGTTCAACTCGCCCGGCGCACCGCCGGTCGCTTCGAGCGTTTCGGCCACGGTCGGGTCGAGAAAATCGACCAGGACTGTCACCATGCCCGACAGATCAAGTGCGACGGTTGCCGGATCGCGCGGCAGTGCACCGGCGGGGTCGAACATGCCCCAGATCATGTCCGACATGGTGAAACCGGTCAGGTTCATGCCAAAGCCAAAAGGTTGCGGATCGTCGCCCGCCTGGGTGGGGATATCCAGCTTGAACCCCGATTCCGCCATGGCCAGATCGATCGGAAAGGGCAGGTTCTGTGTCGTCATGGAAATCTGCGACTGGCGGCCCTTGAGATCGTAGACCACGTGGCTGGCATCCATGGCGATCCGGAAATCACCGCCCTGCGATGAGGATGTCATGGCAAAATCGTCGCCATCACCCTTGGCCGCCATATTGCCGCTGCCAGCGCCATAGCTCATCAGTGCGTCAAAGGCGAAACCCGATTTCAGCATGTCCGAGAAGTTGGTCGCGTCAAAACTGCTCGGCAGGCTGCCGGTGCCGGAATAGCGTACATCCGAAAGCGTGCCCGAGAAGTTCCCCGCATCGTCCGAGTCGGGATCGTCGAAAGACAGCGCATATGTCAGGCCGGAGGCGGTGAAGCTTTGCACCAGATTGCGCATCTCGCCCAGAATCATTTGCGAGGTGCCGGTGACGGCGGTCATCTCCAACAGGAAACTCAGCGCATCGGCGGGCATCGTCTCGCCATCGGCCTCCAGCGAGGCAAGCCGCAGGCTGACCTGATCGGCGCTATAATCATAGGTCATGTCATCCGGGTCGCCGGTCGCGACCATGGACATGTTGCGGTTGGCATATGTGAGCGTGCCCGTTACCGGTGCCTCGTCCTCGACAGAGAAAACGAAGGTCAGCGGGAACTCTTCGGGCAGGCCGATCCGCACCGATCCGTCGCCCTGATCGGTCATGGTGATCTGTGGCATCGAGAAAGACATCGCGCTGTCCTGCTCGGGAATGCCCATGGACATGCTGAAATCGGTGATCGTCAGCGTGTCGCCCGATCGGCTTTCCGTGCCTGCGACCTCATAGCCCATGCCGCCCAGATAGGCGCTCCAGTCGGCCCAGACCTGTTCGGCGGTCAGATCGGCCCAGGCGCCCTGGGTTGCAATGGCATAGGCGAGTATGGCGCCGGACGTGCGGCGGAGGAAAACGGGCATCACAAGAACCTCTCTGGATCAATTTCGTCCCTATCGTGTTTCGGTGGGCAACGGGCGTCAAGGGGGCTGGTACTGGACCCTTCCCGCGTCACGGCGTAGGACTTGGCAGAGCAGACACGGGAGGAAGGTGGATGACCGGAATGCAAGGAAAAACCGTTCTGATCACGGGCGCAAGCCGTGGGATCGGGGCCGAGGCCGGGCGCGTCTTTGCCGCAGCCGGGGCCAATGTCGTCTTGTTGGCACGCAGCGCCGAGACGCTCGCCGAGCAGGCATCCGAAATCGGCGAGACCGCACTGGCACTGGCTTGCGACGTGGCCGACGCGGCGCAGGTGGCGGGTGCGGTGAACGCGGCGGTGTCGCGGTTCGGCGGGCTCGACGTGCTGATCAATAACGCAGGTGTGATCGAGCCGATCTCGCATTTGGCCAACTCGGACCCGGCAGGATGGGGGCATGCCATCGATATCAACCTCAAGGGCGTCTATTACGGCATGCGCGCGGCATTGCCGGTGATGCGCAAGGGGGGCGGCGGCACCATTCTGACCGTCAGTTCGGGCGCCGCCCATAACCCGGTCGAGGCCTGGAGCCACTATTGCGCCTCCAAGGCGGGGGCAGCGATGCTGACTGCCTGCCTGCATCTGGAAGAGGGCCATCACGGCATTCGCGCCATGGGCCTGTCGCCTGGAACCGTCGCCACCCAGATGCAGCGCGAGATCAAGGGGTCGGGCATCAACCCGGTCAGCCAGCTCGATTGGTCGGCGCATATCCCGGCCGACTGGCCGGCGCGGGCGCTCTTGTGGATGTGCGGGCCCGAGGCGGACCCGTTTCTGGGAACCGAAATCTCGCTCAGGGACGAGGATATCCGCAAGCGGGTGGGACTGGCATGATCGAGCTGGAAAAGGAGGGCGGTTTGTGGACCGTCACCCTGAACCGCCCCGACAAGGCCAATTCGCTGACCGTGGCCATGCTGGAACGGCTGGTCGAGATCGCCGAGGCGGCGGGCGAGGCACGGGCGCTGATCCTGACCGGGCGCGGTAGGGTGTTCAGCGCAGGCGCTGATCTTGAGGCCGCACGGGCGGGGCTCGCGACCTCGGACCTGTGGGAGCGGCTGTCGGGCGCGATCGCGGCGCTGCCTTGCCTGACGGTCGCGGCCCTGAACGGCACATTGGCGGGGGGCGCCAACGGCATGGCGCTGGCCTGCGACCTGCGCCTCGCGGTGCCCGAGGCCAAGGTCTTCTACCCGGTGATGAAGCTTGGCTTTCTGCCGCAACCTTCCGATCCGGCCCGCATGGCGGCGCTGATCGGCCCGGCGCGGACCCGGCTGATCCTGATGGCGGGCCAAAAGATCACCGCGCAGGAGGCCTATGACTTCGGCCTGATCGACCGGATCGTACCCGCCGAACAGTTGATGGAGACCGCCCGCGCGCTGGTGGCCGATTCCCTGGCCGCCGATCCGGCGGTTGCGGCAGGCATTTCCCGGCTCTGTTCCTGACCAGCCCTTCAGGAGAGCGCCGGTTTCGTGCAACGAAACCGGGCCGGAAACCTTGCAGGTTTCCGGTCGCCGTCGCGCGTCAAGGCTGTGAATCGCTAGCGTTTGCGCCGCCCGCCCGGCACTTTCGAGCGAAACCCGGGGGGTCGTTTGCGCACCCAGGCGAGGAACTTCGCCAACCGGGGATGGGCGCGCAGAGCCTCTACCGTGTGAAAGCTGCGCGCCAGTTCCGCCTCGGTCAGGGTGGCATGGATCTCCTTGTGGCAGATGACATGCAACAGGACCGTCGGTCCTCCCTTGCCACCCTTCAGCCGGGGGATCAGGTGGTGCTGGCTGCCGTCGCCTTCGGGTATCGGCCGTTCGCATAACGGGCAGACCCCTTCGGGTGGGGGGAGATCCGGGCACTTGTTTTCCTTGTCTGTCATGGGCAAGAGGATGCACCACCGTGCAAACGGCGCAAGTGGAGAGACCCATGGAATTCGGAACACAGGCCCAGACCGAGCTGCTGAACAGCCTGATCGAACAGGGCGAGCGTCTCTGGACAATTGCGCTGGGCTGGCTGTCGAGCCCGGCCGCCTGGTCGCAATTCGCCCTGTTGATGGTGGCCTATCTGGTGGCGCTCTATGCCGCGCGCCGGTTGCGTGAGCCACTGTCGCGCCTGCTGACCCCACCCTCGGGACAGATGGATCCGCTGTCGCGGACCCGCCGTTTCGTGTTGATCTTCGTGCCGCTGCTGCTGCCGCTCCTGGCCTATGTCTTTACCGGCATCGGCGAGAGTGTCACCCGCTCGCTGTTCGGCTCGGGCGCGGTGATTGCCTTTGGCAAGCGGGTGTTCCTGTTCCTGGCCGCCCGCATTCTGGTGCGCGAAATCCTCGACGATCCGCTGATGAAGCTGCTGGGCCGTTACGTGTTGATCCCGGTGGCGGCGCTCTATGCACTGGGCCTTCTGGAACCGGCCATGGCCAGGCTGGACCAGACCGTGGTGCCGCTGGGCAACCTGTCCTTTTCGCTGCTCTTCGCGTTGCGTTTCCTTGTCGTGGGCGGCGCCATTTTCTGGCTCGGGCGCTGGTCCAACGACCAATCGGCGCAATTCATCAAGCAACAGCGTGAAATGCGCCCGGCGATGCGCGAACTGACCGTCAAGGCGGTCGAGATCGGTATCTTCGGCATCGCCTTCCTGCTGGTGATGAACATCATGGGGATCAGCCTGACCTCGCTGGCGGTTCTGGGCGGGGTCATCGGCGTCGGTCTCGGCTTCGGCCTGCAAAAGATCGCGTCGAATTTCATCTCGGGCGTCATCCTGCTGCTCGAAGGGCAGGCAACCGTCGGCGATTACGTTGAACTCGACGGGGGAGAGGCGGGGACCATCGTCAAGATGACCGCGCGCGCCACCATCCTCGAGACATTCGACGGGCGCTGGATCGTGGTCCCGAACGAGGATTTCATCACCACGCGGGTGGTCAACTTCTCGGATCAGGGAAGCGCCAACCGGTACGAGGCGCCGTTTTCGGTGAGCTATGACACCGATATCAACCGGGTGCCCGCGATCATCGAGGCGGCGGTGGCGGCACATCCCGGCGTGCTGACAAACCCCTTTCCACCCGACTGCGAGCTGCGCGGTTTCGGCGATAGCGGGGTCGATTTCGCGGTCGAATTCTGGGTCGAAGGGATCGATGACGGCAAGAACAAGTTCATGTCAGATGTGCTTTTCCTGATCTGGAACGCACTCAAGGAGAACGGCATCGAAATCCCCTATCCGCATCGGGTGGTGGAACTTTCCGGCAGTATCGAGACGCGGCAGGCATGAAACCGGCGGTCGTGATAGGGGCAGGACCGGCGGGTCTGATGGCCGCGGGCGAGTTGGCCCGCGCCGGCCTGCCGGTGCTGGTGGCCGAGGCCAAGCCCTCGGTTGCGCGCAAGTTCCTGATGGCGGGCAAGTCGGGTCTGAACCTGACCAAGGACGAACCTCTTGAGCGGCTGCTTGCCGCCTATGGCGATGCGGCCGACTGGCTGCGCCCGATGCTGGCGGCCTTTGATGCCCATGCGGTTCAGGATTGGGCGCGCGACCTGGGGCAGGACCTGTTTACCGGTTCGACGGGGCGGGTGTTTCCGACCGCGATGAAGGCCTCTCCGCTGTTGCGGGCCTGGTTGGCGGAACTGGCGGGACACGGGGTCGAGATTCGTACCCGCTGGCGCTGGACCGGTTGGCAGGGTGGTGCGCTCCGCTTCGACACGCCCGAGGGGGCGCAACGGATCGAACCTTTGGTCACCGTGCTTGCGCTGGGCGGGGCCAGCTGGGCCCGGCTCGGCTCGGACGGGGCGTGGGCTGGGTTGCTCAAGGCGCGCGGGGTCGAGCTGACACCCTTTGCGCCTGCCAATGCCGGGCTGCTGGTCGACTGGTCCGCACATATGGCGCCGCTGGCCGGACACCCGGTCAAGGGTGTGGCCTGGCAGGCAGGCGCGCTCAACAGCCGGGGCGAGGCGGTGATTTCGACACGGGGGCTTGAGGGCGGCGGCATTTATGCGGTTTCGGCGGCGGTCCGGCAGGGCGCTCCCCTCTTTCTCGATCTGTTGCCCGACCTGCCGCTGGAAGAGGTGGCCGCTCGATTGGCGCGTCCGCGGGGTAAGGCCAGCCTGTCGTCGCATCTGCGCAAGATTTTGAAATTGAACCCTGAAAGCCGCTCACTGTTGATGGAGTTCGGCCGCCCGTTGCCGCAGGTGCCAGAGGGATTGGCGGCGCTACTCAAGCAACTGCCCGTCCAGCATGCGGGCCTGCGCCCGATGGACGAGGCGATTTCTACGGCGGGCGGAGTGGCGCGCGCGGCACTGAACGACGGGCTGATGCTCAATGAGATTCCCGGCACATTCTGTGCGGGCGAGATGCTGGATTGGGAGGCGCCGACCGGCGGCTACCTCCTGACCGGTTGCCTGGCGACCGGCCGCTGGGCCGGTCGCAGGGCGGTGGCCTGGGCTCAGGCAGGGGTCAATGCACCCATGCGCTGAAACGCGGGGCGCGCGCGTACCTTCTTGCCATAGGCCTTGATCCGGTCCGAGGTGATCGGGAAACCGGCACCAAAGGCCCAGTTGAGGCAATGCACCAACAGGATGTCGACGATCGTCATCTTGTCTCCCATTGCGAACGGGTCGCCCAGACGGGATTCCAGACGCGCCAGATTGCGCTCGAACTCCCATTTGGCACAGTCGATGACGGCGGGCACGCGCTTGTCCTCGGGCAGGATGAACCCGTGGCGGGCGGCGACCCATAGCACCCCGTCGATCTCGTCAAGGATCGTGTGGAACAGCGCGTCCTGCTTGGCGCGCTCGGGCGTTCCGGCGGGATAGGTCAGATCGCCATGCTTGTCGGTAAGATAGGTCATGATGGCAGAGCTGTCGGTGATCACGTGCTCTCCATCGACCAGCACCGGGATCTTGCCGCTGCCGTTCAGGGCCGCGACCTGCGGGTCATGCGGGCCGACATCGACGAATTCGTAGGGTTGCCCCAACTCTTCGAGCAGCCACAACACACGCGAAGCACGGCTTTTGACCCGCCCATAGACCTTGTACATGATCGTCTCCCATTCTGGTGATCCCGATGCAGGATGGGGCCGGCGGGCGCGGGGTCAAGCCCTGCGTGCGAGGCCGTAACGTCACCGTGACCGGGACAGCCACGCCAACCGGATCATCGCCCGCTCGACCAGCGCCATCTGGGGCGCCGATTGCCCGGCCGAGCGCAGGGCGAGGTCGGTATCGGTCAGCACCGTCAAAGCGGCCTCCAGCCGCCTTGCGCCCCATCGCTGCGCCTGGTTCAGAATGCGGTCACGGCGCGGACCAAAGACCGGCGGTCGCAATGTACCGATGCCCTGCGCCGGGCCACCGGGCGCCGACGCACAGGCATAGAGCGTGCGGAAATGTCGGGTTGCCCCGATACACAGGCTGACCGGCGTCGTGCCCTGGGCCTGTAGACGACGGATCAATGGTCCTATCTCACCCTCCTTGCCCTCGGCTACCACGTTCAGAACGTCATCCAGCGCCGCCTCGGTCGAGCGGGGGGCACAGGCCGCGATGTCCTCGAGCCCCAAAGGTGCCTCGTCCCCCAGCTTGTAAAGCGCAAGCTTTTCCATCGTCTGCGCGAAATCGCCGGGCCCCAGATCGCGCGCCAGATCGGACAGGACTGTCATCGGCTCGGGCGGGACGTCGCGGATGCCGGCGGCGGTCAGCATCCGTTCGATCTCGGCCCGCGAGGGCGGGTCGTCATAGATGCCGGCGGCATAGGCGTTGGGATGGGTTTCGAAGGCCTTGCGGATCTTGGAACTGGGCTTCAACTGACCGGCGGTCACCACGATCTGCGCATCGCCCGGCTGCCAGTCCTCAAGCGCCGCCAGAACTGCGGGGGCCGAGGTTTCGGGGCAATCCTCGACAAAGACAACGCGCGGGCCGGGAAAGAAACCGGCCGCTTTGACCGCGTCCAAGAGTTGTGCCGCGTCCTTGCGCAACTCGGCCCCGGGCATCCGGGTCAGGCGCATCTCTTCCTCGCCATTTGGGCCGAGGAGAGCCGCGATGATCTGCTGGCGTTTCAGGGCGATGCGCATAGCATCGGCCCCGTGGATCAGGATACCGGTCTTTCCCGCGTCGGGGCGGGCGAAATAGCCATCCGCCTCGCGCGGGGACAGCTTCATGCCGGCTGATCCAGCGTTGCGTAAAGCTGGGTGACCAGTTGATCCGAGAGAATCACCATCAGACGCTGGCGCGCGTCCCGTTCCCCTGCCAGCGTGTCGACGGTCGAGCCGGTGGCGGAATAGCCGGTGAAATTGCGGACCTCGCCCGAGGCCATCACCGCGCCGCTTTCCTTGTCGGTCAAGGTATAGGCGGCGGTGCCGACGATGGAATAGCGGGTTGTGTCGTTCGAGGCGGTGATTGCCTGCCCCTGCGAGGCGGTGCGCACCTTGACGTCCAGCAGATAGTCGGTGCCGGCGGCAGCGGTCCGGCCCAGGCTCTGTTCCAGATTCTGCACCAGCCAATAGCTTTCGACATCATCGGGGGCCGAAACCTCGACTCGGCCGCGCAGCGCATCGCCCGCGCCGCCAGGGCCATAGACCGGCTGAAAGCCGCAGGCGGCCAGCGCAAGCGGCAGCATCAGCAGGGTTCTGCGATTAAACGACCACATTGACGATCCGGCCCGGCACGACGATCACCTTTTTCGGTGCGGCGCCATTCAGCGCCTTTTGCACAGCATCGGTGGAGAGCGCCAGTTTTTCAACCTGCGTCTTGTCCATATCGGCGGGCACGCTGATTTCCGCGCGGCGCTTGCCGTTGATCTGCACCGGCAGGGTAACCAGCGCATCGACCAGCATCGCCTCGTCCGCGACCGGCCAGGGCGCCGCCGCGATCAGACCCTCGCCGCCCTGATGAGCCCAGATGTCCTCGGCCAGGTGCGGGGTCATCGGCGACATCAGTTGCGCCAGCGTCATGATTGCCTGCCTCTGCGCTGTTGCACCGGCCTTGGATTTCGCCAGGGTGTTAGTGAAGGCATAGAGCTTGGCAATCGAGGCGTTGAAGCCAAAGCTTTCGATCCCGTTGGTCACGTCGCGGATGCATTTGTGCATTTCGCGCAACAGGTCGTCGTCACCTTCACCGGGCGCGGTGGTGTCCATCGCGGCGATCCTGTCGCACAGGTTCCAGACCCGGTTCAGGTGCTTGTGCGCGGCCTCGGCACCGGCATCGGTCCATTCAACGTCGCGTTCCGGCGGGCTGTCGGACAGAACGAACCAGCGCGCGGTGTCGGCGCCGAAGCGGTCGATGATGGCCACCGGGTCGACCACGTTGTTCTTGGATTTCGACATCTTGGCCGAGGGGATGATCTCGACCTCGGTACCATCTTCCAGATAGCCCTTGCCACCTTCGAGACGCACAGCCTCGGGGTAGTGATAGACCGGGCGGCCATCGGCGCCGGTGGTCTTGAAAATCGCGTGAGTCACCATGCCTTGGGTAAAGAGCGCGTTGAACGGTTCTTTCGATTTCTCGGGCAGATGGCCGCAGATATGCATCGCGCGGGCGAAGAAACGCGAATAGAGCAGGTGCAGGATCGCGTGTTCGATGCCGCCAATATACTGGTCGACATTCATCCAGTACTCGGCCTCGGCCATATCGGTGGGCGTTTCGGCGCGCGGCGCGGTGAAACGCGCGAAATACCACGAGCTGTCAACAAACGTGTCCATCGTGTCGGTTTCGCGCCGGGCGGGCTGACCGCAGGACGGGCAGGCGCAGTCGCGCCAGGTCGGGTGCCGGTCCAGCGGGTTGCCGGGCACGTCAAAGGTGACATCGTCGGGCAGCCGAACGGGGAGGTTTTCCTTTTTCTCGGGCACCACGCCGCAGGCATCGCAATGCACAACGGGAATCGGGCAGCCCCAATAGCGCTGGCGCGACAGGCCCCAGTCACGCAGGCGGAACTTGGTCACGCCAGTGCCCAGCCCCTTGGCCTCCATCCAGTCGATGGTGGCGTCGATGGCCTCTTGTCCCGTGGCCACATCCAGCCCGGCGAAATGGTCGATCCATTTCACCTTTTCGGTCTTCAGGGGCACAAAGGCCTCGGTCTCGACCGGCCTTGGATCATCAAGCGCCACAAAGGTGTCGATCACTGGCAGGTCATATTTGCGGCAGAAATCGAGGTCGCGCTGGTCATGTGCCGGGCAGGCAAAGATGGCGCCGGTGCCGTAATCCATCAGGATGAAGTTTGCGACCCAGACCGGCAGCTCCCAGTCGGGGTTCAGCGGATGGCGCACGCGCAACCCGGTATCGGCCCCCAGCTTCTCGGCCTTTTCAATGGCTTCCTCGGTGGTGCCGCCCTTGCGCATCTCGGCTACCTTGGCGGCGAGGTCAGGGTTCTCGGCCTCCAGCGCCTTGGTCAGTGGGTGGTCGGGCGAGATGCCGAGGAACGAGGCCCCCATCAGCGTATCGGGACGAGTGGTATAGACGTCGAGCGTGTCAATGCCATGAGTGGATTCGGTCAGCGCCCACGAGAATTGCAGCCCGCGCGATTTACCGATCCAGTTGGCCTGCATCAGCTTCACCTTGGCGGGCCAGTCATCCAGCGTGTCGAGCGCGTCCAACAACTCGCCCGACATATCCGAGATCTTGAAGAACCATTGCGTCAGTTCGCGCCGTTCCACCAGCGCGCCCGAGCGCCAGCCGCGCCCGTCCTCGACCTGTTCATTGGCCAGAACGGTCATGTCGACCGGATCCCAGTTCACCACCGCGTTCTTGCGATAAACCAATCCCTTTTCGAGGAAATCGAGGAACAGCGCCTGTTGCTGACCGTAATATTCCGGGTCACAGGTGGCGAACATCCGCGACCAATCGAGGCCAAAGCCCAGTGGCTTCATCTGCGCGACCATCGTGTCGATGTTGGTGTAGGTCCAGTCCTTGGGATGGCCGCCGCTGGCCATGGCCGCGTTTTCGGCCGGCATGCCAAAGGCGTCGAACCCCATCGGGTGCAGCACATTGAACCCGTTCGACAGTTTGTAACGCGCGATCACGTCACCCATCGTGTAGTTGCGCACATGGCCGATATGGATGCGCCCCGACGGATAGGGAAACATCTCAAGCACGTAGTATTTCGGCTTGTCCGCGGTGCGCACGGCCTTGAAGATACCGGCCTTGTCCCAGGCCTCTTGCCATTTGGCTTCGATTTCGGTGGCGGAATAGCGCGACATGGCGGTTCTGGTCCTTGATGAATGCAAACGCCGGGCGTGAACCCGGCGTGGTGATAAAGCGAATTGGCGCGAGGTTCTAGAGTTTGTCGTCGCCGATGCGCAGCTGACGCGCGCGCGATAGAATCGCGTCCTCGACCGCGCGGGCGGTCGCAGCATTGACCGGAGCACCGCCACTGGTTTGCAGCGACACTTTCAGCGCGCGGGCTTCAAGCGCCGGATCCTTGATGTGCACGGTGGCCCTATAAGAGCGTCCGCCGCCCGGCGGCGTGCCATAGCCGGTGACGATCACGCCGGTGAACGGATCGACTGACTGAATCGGCAGAAAGCTGAGCACATCCAGCGATGCCGCCCAGAGATAGCGGTTCACCTGGACAGTCTGTTCAGCCTTGGACGGGCCGAAAACGTCCCAGATCGAGGATTTCTCGTAGTTGGTAGGCGCGCTTTCGCGGTTGTTGGTGATATAGGAATCGTCCGCTGGAGGCGCGTCGGCGATCCGCACGCCACCACCACGGTTGCCGCAAGCGGCCAGGCCCAGGCCCAAGGCAAGCACGAGGGTGGTTTTGAACGCGTTCTGCAAGGTCATTGGACGGTCCCACTGCTTTCTGTTGGGAAATGTCCTACCCAAGCCGCGTAAGGGGGGCAAGCCTCTATAGGGGGAACGCGCGCGTACGAGGCGGATTTGTCCGCTTTCTGATGGGCCGTGAGGGGGAAAATCCGCTGCCGGGTCACCGGACTGTGGCAAAGCTGCACCATCCGTGACGACTTTGCGCCGGGCTTGCCGCCAAGACTTGCAAACAGGGGGGCGAAAGAGCGAAACCCCTGTCCATACCCACGCCGGATTCACTGGTTTGGGCGTATGAATGAAAACCGAGGGAAACACGATGAAAAAAGTTCTCTTCGCAACGACTGCGCTGATCGCTACCGCAAGCGTCGCAGCAGCAGACGTTCGTCTCAGCGGTTACGGCCGCTTCGGTCTGGACTACAACGACGCCAACGACCGCGCCGTGAACGGTGTCTCGAAGACCACCATCACCAGCCGTCTGCGTCTGCAGTTCGACATGTCGGCAGAAACCGACGCCGGTGTTGCGTTCGACGCTCGCTTCCGTGCACAGGCCGAAAGCCGTGACAACACCCCCGGCGGTGCAATGTTCAACGGCGCTCGCTTTGGTGTGTCGTACCAGGGCTTCCGCGTGAACGTCGGCAACATCATCGGCGCGATTGAAAACATGCCCGGCACCTACCTCGAGACCCGTACCGCAGGTATCGGTATCGACGGCGCCAGCTTCTACTCGCACGTTGGTAACGTGAACAACGAGTTCTTCAACTGGGATGCATACTCGTCGGCAGGTACCGGTGTGAACGGCATCGAAGCTCTGTACTCGACCGGCGGCTTCACCGGCCACCTGTCGTACTCGACCCGTAACGGCGCCGTTGCTTCGGACCGTATCGGCGTGATGCTGGCCTACAACTTCGGTGACTGGACTGTCGCAGCTGCGCACCAGTCGTCGGACGCCATGTGGGAAGACAAGACCCTGGTGTCGGTCGCATGGGACGGTGGCCAGTTCGGCGCACGCGTCGCATATGCTGACAACGACGGCATCTCGAAGTTCGGCATCTATGGCAACATGGACATCGGCTCGGCTTCGAACCTGCTGGTCTTCTACACCGACGAAGACGCAGTCAGCGCAGCTGACGTTCTGGCCGGTCGTGGCGACAACCGCGACAACATCGCCGGTTCGAACCAGAACGAAGGTGGTTCCTATGGTATCCACTACTCGTACGACCTGGGCGGCGGCGCTTCCTTCGAAGCAGGCTACCGTCGTGCGTCGAACGACAACGACACCTTCCAGGCCGGTGTGTACTTCAGCTTCTAAGCTGTACACCGCTTGACGGTATCGAATGGGGGCAGGTCTTCGGACCTGCCCTTTTCTTTTGCGCCGACATGGTGTTTTTCTGCGGCAAGCCAGATCGGGGGACGACATGTCACTGCAAGAGATAACGAACCGCATCGCCAGGGCCGAACAGGCCGCGAACCGGCCAGAGGGGTCGGTCAAGCTGATCGCGGTGTCCAAGGTGCAACCCAACGAGCGCGTCGAGGCGGTGCTGGAGCAGGGGCATCGCATCTTCGGCGAGAATCGCGTGCAGGAGGCGGCAGGAAAATGGCCTGCCTTCATGGAGCGGTACGAGGGTGTGGAACTGCATTTGATCGGCCCGTTGCAGACCAACAAGGCACGTCAGGCGATGGAACTGGTGCACGCCATCCATTCGGTCGATCGCCCCAAGCTGGCCACGACACTTGCCCGGCTGGCGCAGGAAATGGGCAAATGTCCCGACCTGTTCATTCAGGTCAACACCGGCGAAGAGGATCAGAAGGCGGGTGTCCTGCCAATGGAAGCGGACGGGTTCATCGCCGAATGCCGCGCGCTTGACCTGCCGGTACACGGGTTGATGTGCATCCCCCCGGTCGAAGAGGAACCTGCTCTGCATTTCGCGTTGCTGGCCAAGATCGCGGCGCGCAATGGGTTGAGCGGTCTCAGCATGGGGATGAGCGGCGATTTCGAAAGCGCCATCGCGCTGGGGGCAACCCATGTCCGGGTTGGCTCTGCCATTTTCGGCGACCGGGTCAAAGCGGCGGGATGATCAACCGCGTTCCGGGCCGCACCCGCCGTGCAAGCCAGTGCAGATTGGGGCGCCTGAAGGCCACGCAGCCCTCGGTCGGATAGCCGGGCCGCCGCCATTGGTGGACAAAAATGGCTGAGCCGCGCCCAGGTTCCGCTTCGGGCCAGTTCCAGTCGGTCACCAGCACCAGATCATAAAGCGGATCCGCGCGGCGCAGCCGTTCGTGGCTGTGCCCGTAGGGCTTGCCTACAAGGTGGTTATAGGCCGCATCGCCCATATCATCCGACCACAGATCGCCCGGACCGATGGGCCGTGCCCATGGGGCAGGCGGCGCGATTCGGTCAGCGCGATACAGCATGCCGACGATGCGATGGATACCGACGGGGGTCGCCCCGTCGCCCTCGCGCTTGTCGGCCCGGATGCCGCCCTTGCCGATGGAGCAGGGAAGATAGCGGCCCCAGAACCGCACCCCGCGCGGAGTCAGGACCAAATCCTGCGGGTTCACAACATATGGCCCGATTTGGCCGCCTTGGTCGCCAGATAGCCCCGGTTATGCGCGGTCTCGCCTACCTTGAGTGGCACCCGTTCCGTCACCGCGATGCCGGTACGTTCCATCATGGCGATCTTGGCGGGGTTGTTGGTGAGCAGGCGAACCGATTTGAAGCCCAGCGACTTCAGGATGTCCGAGCCCAGCCGGAAATCGCGCTCGTCATCCTCGAACCCCAGCCTGTGGTTGGCTTCGACCGTATCAAATCCTTGATCTTGCAGGAAATAGGCGCGCATCTTGTTGGCAAGGCCAATGCCGCGCCCCTCTTGGTTGAGATAGAGCAGAACGCCCGCACCTTCTTCGCCCATCTGTGCCAGCGCGCCGCGCAACTGTGGGCCGCAATCGCATTTCAGGCTGCCCATCAGGTCGCCGGTGAAACAGGCCGAATGCAATCGCGCCAGAACCGGCTTGTCCCGGTCGGGCCGGCCGATTTCCACCGCGTAATGCTCTTCGCCACCATCCTCGGGACGGAACACATGCAGGCGCCCGGCCTCGGAGACCTCCATCGGCAAGCGCGCGGCCGAGACCACGTGCAGCGGGCTGCGTTCGGACAGGTGAGGCGCGGCTGAAGCGTGGTCGATCGTGGTCAGCCCGTGCGCGGCGGCGAAATCACGCCCCTCGGGCAAATTCACCAGCACCGCCGCAGGCAGCAGGCGCGCGGATTTCGTCAGGCTGATCGCCAGTCGGTGCAACCCGGCCTTGCCTTGCCGCAACGTGGTCAGCGGCCCCTTCATCGGCGTGTTCAGATCGTCCGATGGATCGGCCACCGCCTGGACCCAGCGCAGATCGGCCCCGGCGGGCAGGCTTACCCGCGCTAGATCGCCGTCATAGGCGCGCGCCTTGAGCGTTTCCGCGCGGCGCCCGGTGATGGCAATGACCGGATCGCCCAATTGCCGCATATCCGCCAGTCGCTCCGCAGTCAGCGTTTCGACCGCCAGCGCCAGAGTGCAATCCCCGTCCTCGTCCCGCAACACGACAGGCACCCCCATGCGCAGGTCGGCACGGGCGCGCGCCAGAAGCTCGGTGACATCCGGGATCAGACTCATCGGGTGTTATCCTATAACGTTCACGGCATTTACCTAGTCGCTGTCGGCGGAAATGTGAAATAAATCTCGCAAGTAAAACACGACCGCGTGAGAGATATGCAGCAAAACTTGCCGAATTCGTGCTGCGCCCTCACCTGTTGCGAAACGAAATCTGGAGGATGCGGGTATGGCGCAGCTGAAAAAAATCCTGCTGGTAGATGACGACGACGACCTGCGCGAGGCGCTGAGCGAACAGCTGGTCATGACCGAGGATTTCGATGTCTTCGAGGCCGAGACCGGTCATGCGGCATCGGAGCGGACCAAAGAGGCGATCTATGATCTGGTGATTCTGGATGTGGGTCTGCCCGATACCGATGGGCGCGAGTTGTGCCGCCTGATGCGCAAGCAGGGCGTCAAGAGCCCGATCATCATGCTGACCGGTCATGACAGCGATGCCGATACCATTCTTGGTCTTGATGCCGGTGCCAACGATTACGTGACCAAGCCGTTCAAGTTTCCGGTTCTTCTGGCTCGTATCCGTTCGCAATTGCGTCAGCACGAGCAATCCGAAGATGCCGTTTTTCAGTTGGGGCCATATACGTTCAAACCGGCGATGAAGATGCTGATCACCGAAGACGAGCGCAAGATTCGGCTGACCGAGAAAGAGACCAACATCCTCAAGTATCTCTACCGTTCGACCGATGGCGTGGTGCCGCGCGACGTGCTCCTGCACGAGGTCTGGGGGTATAACGCCGGGGTCACCACCCACACGCTGGAAACCCATATCTATCGCCTGCGCCAGAAGATCGAACCAGACCCGTCGAACGCGCGGCTTCTGGTTACCGAATCCGGCGGATACAGGCTCGTGGCGTAAATTGAGATATTGATTCAGGTCAAAGTGGAATCTTTGTGGTACCTTTAACCTGACCCCAACCCGCGCATGTCCGGGTCATGACATGCACCTCCCTGTTGGACTGGCCGGGCCTTGTGCCCGGCCCTTTTTTTATACAGGCCATGGACATCGCCGGGTCAGGCGATAGGTTTCGCCGGACTGGATGAAAGCGAGACGCGCCATGCCCTTTACCCTTGCCACCTGGAACATCAACTCGGTCCGCCTGCGCGAACCCATCGTGTGCAAGCTTTTGGCCGAGGAAGGGCCTGACATCCTGTGCCTGCAAGAGATCAAGTCGCCGGTCGACAAGATGCCAGTCGAAAGCTTTGCCGAACTGGGCTACCGGCACGTCGTTGCGCACGGGCAAAAGGGCTATAACGGAGTCGCCATCCTGTCGCGCCTGCCGATCGAGGAAGTCGCGCGCGAGGATTTCGCCACCCTCGGCCATGCCCGCCATGTCGCGGCGCGGCTGGAAAGCGGGGTCACCATCCACAATTTCTATGTCCCCGCCGGTGGTGATGTGCCCGACCGCGAGGTGAACGAGAAGTTCGGCCAGAAGCTAGACTACCTGACCGAAATGCGCGACTGGTTCCACGCAAACAGTCCCGAGAAATCCATTCTGGTGGGTGATCTCAACATCGCCCCGCGCGAGGATGACGTCTGGAGCCACAAGCAACTCCTCAAGATCGTGTCGCACACGCCGATCGAGGTCGATCACCTGGGCCAAGTGATGGATGCAGGCAAATGGGTCGACATCACTCGCCAGGACATCCCCGAGGGTCTTTTGTATTCCTGGTGGTCCTACCGGGCCAAGGATTGGGATGCCGCTGACAAGGGTCGCCGGTTGGATCATGTCTGGGCCACGCCGGATATCGCGAGTGCGGGCCATTCCAGCCGTATCCTGCGCGACGCGCGCGGGTGGGAGAAACCCAGCGACCACGCCCCGGTTTTTGCTAGTTTCGACCTTTGATCGAATAGAATCCGGCCCCAGGAGAGAACTGAGGCCTTGGTTTCCCTGCATGTCAGGCGCATATAGGGGCCAAATCCGAACCGGAGAAAAGAGACGATGGAACTTCTGAATGGCGCGGGCGCAGCCCCCGCAGGCGATCTGATCAAGGACACGAATGAAGCCACCTTCATGGCCGACGTGGTCGAGGCCAGCCAGACGGTTCCGGTGATCGTCGATTTCTGGGCGCCCTGGTGCGGCCCGTGCAAGACGCTGGGTCCCGCGCTTGAGGCCGCCGTGACCGCCGCCAAGGGCGCGGTGAAGATGGTCAAGGTCAATGTCGATGAAAACCAGATGATCGCAGGCCAGATGCGGATCCAGTCGATACCGACCGTCTATGCGTTCTATCAGGGCCAGCCGGTCGACGGGTTTCAGGGCGCGCTGCCCGCGTCTGAGATCAAGGGCTTCATCGACCGTGTGGTCGCCGCCGCCGGTGGAGAGGCCCCCGGCGCCCAGCTTGACGAGGCGGTTGCCGCCGCCGAAGAGATGCTGGAGCAGGGCGCCGCCGCCGATGCGGCAGAAACCTTTGCCGCGATCCTCGGCGAAGAGCCCGACCATGCCGCCGCCTATGGCGGGCTGGTGCGCGCCCATATCGCGCTGGGCGATCTGGATCAGGCCGAGGCAATCCTGAACGGCGCACCCGCGGCGATCTCGACCAAGCCCGAGCTTGAGGCCGCGCATGCCCAGCTGGAACTGGCGCGTCAGGCGTCGAATGCTGGTCCTGTCGCCGAACTTGCCGCTGCGGTTGAGGCCGATCCGAACAACCACCAGGCCCGGTTTGATCTGGCTCAGGCTTTGCATGCTGCTGGCCAGACCGAAGAGGCGGTTGCCGAACTGCTCGACCTGTTCCGCCGTGACCGCGAGTGGAACGAGGGCGCCGCCAAGGCGCAGCTGTTCACCATCTTCGATGCGCTCAAACCCAACGATCCGATCGTACTCAATGGCCGGCGCAAACTCAGCTCGATGATATTTGCCTAATCCCGCGATAGAGCTACAGTTGAAGGCATGATGCAATCCGCTGACCTTCCCGACACGTTGGCGGTTTTTCCGCTTCCCGGAGCGCTGCTGCTGCCCCGGTCGCGGCTGCCGCTGCATGTTTTCGAACCGCGCTACCTGCAGATGCTGGATGACGCATTGCGCACGCCGCAGAGGCTGATCGGTATGGTACAGCCCAATCCCTGTCGTCAGGATGGCGGCAAGTTGCACCAGATCGGTTGTGCCGGGCGGGTCACTCAGTTTTCGGAAACCGAGGACGGGCGGTACATGATCACCCTGACCGGTGTGTCGCGCTTTCGGATAAAGTCCGAGGTTGACGGGTTTGCACCCTATCGCCGCTGCACCGTCTGCTGGAAAAGCTTCGATCACGATCTGGCTTCTTCCTGCGCGCCCGATCCCCGGTTCGACCGGGATGCCTTCCTGCGACTGCTGCAAAGGTTTTTCGAGGCGCGCGACATGTGCACCGACTGGGACAGCCTGACCCAGGCCGATGATGAGCTGCTGGTCAATTCGCTGTCGATGCTGCTGGATTTCACGCCCGAGGACAAACAGGCCCTGCTCGAAGCACCCTGCCTCAAGACCCGGCGCGAAACGCTGGTCACCCTGATCGAATTCGCCCTCTGCGGTAACAGTGGCAAGGATCCCCTGCAATGAGTGAAACCGCCACTTCCTTTGACCGCCGTATGCTCGAGGCGCTGGTCTGTCCCGTCACTCATGCCACGTTGGAATACGATGCCGAGGCGCAGGAACTGGTGTCGAAGGGGGCCAAGCTGGCCTTTCCGATCCGCAACGGGATCCCGGTGATGCTGGTGGACGAGGCGCGCCCGCTGGATGACTGAACGGCCTGCGGCCTATATCCTCTGCGGGACGCCGCGCAGCGGCAGCACCCTCCTTTGCGGCTATCTGGCGGCCACCGGCGTGGCCGGAGCCCCCGATTCCTTCTTTCGCACACAATCCGTTGATTGGTGGGCCCAGGATTGGGGCCTGCCCGAGACGCTGCGCCCGGGCGCGGCCGGATTTGACCGTGCGTATCTGGATTCGGCGCTGGTCGAGGGGCGCGGCGGGACGCCGGTATTCGGGCTGCGCCTGATGCGCGAGAATCTGGGCGATATGCTGGGCATGCTGGACCATCTCTATCCCGGACTGCCCCGCGATACTGCCTTGATCGAGGCGGCATTCGGACTAACCCGCTATCTGCACCTGCGCCGCCGGGACAAGGTGGCGCAAGCAGTGTCGCGGGTGCGGGCCGAGCAATCGGGGCTCTGGCATATTGCGCCCGATGGGCGCGAGATCGAACGGCTCGCCCCCCATCGCGACCCGGTCTACGATTTCGACGCGATCGACGGCCATGTGCGCGCGCTTGAGACTTATGAAGCGGGCTGGACCGACTGGTTCCTCGCCCAGGGCATCACGCCGCTCGTCATCGACTACGAAGACCTCGCGGACACGCCGATAGAGGTGGTCTCGGCCATTCTTTCGCATCTGGGTCAGGACCCGGAGCGGGCGCAGGGCCTGACCCCGGCGGTTGCCAAACTCTCCGGCGAAGAAAGCCGGGACTGGGCGCACCGGTACCGGGCGCAACGCGAAGGACGCGCCTGAGGCGAGGACGCCTGCCAGGGCGGAGGAGCCGCACTCAGATCGCGCGGCCCTGCATCAGTTTCGGCAGGTCACCGGTCAGCCCGGCCGCCTCGCGCACGAAACCGCGCCGCAGGCCGGGGAAAGCGCCGATCACGCCCATGCCGACATCGCGGCCCAACCGCAAAAGCGGGTTGTCGTTGGAAAACAGCCGGTTGAAGGCATCGGTCGCCAGTGCCAGCGTCGCCGTGTCGAACCGGCGCCACTGCTGATAGCGCTCCAGCACTGGGGCTGCGCCGATATCCTCGCCCCGGCGTACGGCCAGGATCAGAACCTCGGCCAGCGCGCCCACGTCGCGCAGGCCCGCGTTCAGCCCCTGACCGGCAATCGGATGCATCCCGTGCGCCGCATCTCCCACCAGCGCCAGCCGTTCGCCGACAAAGGCATTGGCGACCGTCAGGTTCAGCGGATAGGTAAACCGGGCACCCTCCAGCCGGATCTCGCCCAGAAAATCGCCGAACCGGGGCCGCAGGATTTCCAGGTATTCCGCCTCGGGAAGGGCGTTGATGCGGGCGGCGGCCTCCGTCCGTTCGCTCCAGACGATCGAGCTGCGATTGCCGGGCAGCGGCAGGATCGCCAGCGGCCCCGGCGGCATGAAGAACTGATGCGCGATCCCATGATGGGGCCGCTCATGCGCGATGGCGCAGACCAGCGCGGTCTGGCCGTAATCCCAGCCGGTCCGCTTGATGCCCGCGCGCGCGGCGGTGCCGCTCTTGCGCCCGTCGCAGCCCACCACCAACCCGGCGCGCAGGTGCGAGCCGTCGGCCAGTGTCAGCGTAACGCCGGTTCCATCCGTCTGTTGGGCGATAACGGCGGTGCCGTTCAGCCGGGTGATGCCCGGCTCCGCCTCCATCGCGGCCAGCAGTGCACGCCGCAGATAGCGATCCTCGACCATATAGCCCATTGGCCCTTCTTCGATCTCGGCATGGTCGAAATGCAGGAAGAAGGGGGAGGGGCCGGCGCCGGCATGACCGTCGCTGACCTTGATCTCGAGCATCGGTTGGGCGGCACCCGCCACGTGATCCCAGACACCCACAGCGGCCAGCAGCCGTTGCGAGGCCAGCGCCAGCGCATAGGCGCGGCCATCGAATGCGGCGTCTGTGCGCAGCGGGTCGGGCAGGGCATCCACCAGGGTAACGCTTTGCCCGCTCTGGGCCAGTGCCAGGGCCAGCACCGGACCGTTCAGCCCGCCACCCACGATTGCGATATCGGCTCTATGTTCCATGAGTCGCAATATGCGCGCCGGTTCGGGATTGTCCATGCGCAGTCCTGTCGCTACCGTCGCGGCAAAAGCAAGCGGGAGGGTAAGATGAGCGATTGGCTGACCATGACGGCAAGCGATCTGGGGCGCGGTATCGCGGCGGGGCGGATCGACCCTGTCGAACTGACCGAATGCTATCTGAATGCAATCGATGCCCATCCCGACCGCGACCGCATCTATGCCCGCGTCACCGCCGACCGCGCCCGGGCCGAGGCGCGCGCCGCCGCCGAGCGCGCCAGGCTGGGCCTGCGCCGATCGTTGTTCGATGGCGTACCGCTCAGCTGGAAGGACCTGTTCGACAGCGCGGGCGTGGCCACCGAGTCCGGCTCGGCCCTGCTCAAGGGGCGGGTGCCCGAGGCGGATGCCCAGGTATTGCGCAATGCCACCGCCGCCGGCGCCGTCTGCCTGGGCAAGACCCATATGAGCGAGCTGGCCTTTTCCGGTCTGGGCCTCAACCCTGTCACCGCAACCCCGCCCAACCCGCATGATCCGGCCTGGGTGCCGGGCGGGTCCTCTTCGGGTGCGGCGGCCTCGGTCTCGTTTGGTCTTGCCGCCTGTGGCATCGGCTCGGATACCGGTGGGTCTGTTCGCATCCCCTCGGCCTGGCACGATCTGGTTGGGCTCAAGACCACTTCGGGGCGGCTCAGCCTCGAAGGGGTGGTGCCGCTCTGCCTGAAATTCGACACGGTCGGCCCGCTGGCCCGCTCGGTCGAGGATGCGGCCGAGGCGCTGGCTCTGCTTGAGGGAGGGCGCGCCGCCGACTTGCGCAGCGCCTCGCTCAATGGCTGTCGTCTGGCCGTGTTGCAAACCGTGGCGCTGGATGATCTGCGTGAGGCGCCGGGCGCGGGGTTCGAGTCGGCGCTGACGCGTCTGTCCGCCGCCGGGGCCGAGATCGTGCCGCTTGATGTGCCCGAACTGGTCGATGCGATGGCCTTGTCCGGTGTGCTCTACACTGCCGAGGCCTATGGCCTGTGGCGGGATGTGATCGAGGCCAATCCGGATGCCATGTATGACCAGATCCTGGAGCGGTTCCGCGCCGGTGCTGGTTTCTCCGGCCCTGATTACGTGGCCGCCTGGGCGCGGCTGGAAACCTGCCGCGCGGCCTGGGACAGCGCGGTTTCCGGGTTCGATGCGGTGCTGATGCCCACCGCGCCGATCCTGCCGCCCGACCGTGACCGGCTGCTCAGCGACCACGACTATTACGTGTCCGAAAACCTGCTGGCGCTGCGCAATACCCGCATCGGCAACCTGATGGGCCTGTGTGGGCTGAGCCTGCCCACGGGCATGCCGGCCTGCGGTCTGATGATGCTTGGGCGCCCGGACGGCGAAGAGGCGCTGTTGCGCGTGGGCGCGGCGGCAGAGCACGCGCTGACCTGAATGCCACAATTCCCTGCGCGGGCAACGCTTTGTCTGGACGCACGCGGGGATCGTCTGTACTTTGGTTCGCAAACGGGGCGTTGACGATCCCGACACGAGGCAGACCAGATGAAATTCCCCGAGCGGTTTTCGAACCTACCGGCATATGCATTCCCGCGCCTGCGTGCGTTGCTCGACCACCATCCGGCGGGCGGCGAAGTCGTGCATATGACCATCGGCGAGCCCAAGCACGATTTCCCGGCCTGGGTTACCGAAGTGATCGTCGAGAATGCCCATCTGTGCCAAAGTTATCCGCCGAACGAGGGCTCACCCGAGTTGCGCGGCGCGATCACGGACTGGATCGCGCGCCGCTATGGCGTGACGCTCGACCCCGAGAAAAACGTGATGGCGCTGAATGGCACGCGGGAGGGTCTATACAACTCCGCCATGGCGCTCTGCCCCGAGCAGAAGAACGGACAGCGACCAATCGTGCTGTGTCCGAACCCGTTCTATCAGGTCTATATGGTGGCTGCGATCTCGGTCGGTGCCGAGCCGCATTTCGTGCCCGCCACCGCCGCCACCGGACATCTGCCCGACTACGCCAGCCTGCCCACCGAGGTTCTGAACCGCACCGCCGTGGCCTATATCTGTTCTCCGGCCAACCCGCAGGGCGCAGTCGCCAGCCGTGCATATTGGGCCGAGTTGATCGGACTGGCCGAACAATACGATTTCCGCATTTTCGCCGACGAGTGTTACTCCGAGATCTACCGTGACACGGCGCCCACGGGCGCGCTGACCGTCGCCCAAGAGATGGGCGCCGATCCCGAACGGGTGGTGCTGTTCAACTCGCTTTCGAAACGTTCGAACCTGGCGGGCCTGCGCTCGGGCCTGATCGCGGGTGGGCCGGAAACGCTGAAACATGTCAAGCAGTTGCGCAACTATTCCGGAGCGCCACTGCCGGGGCCTTTGCAGGCAGCCGCCGCGCGGGTCTGGGCGGATGAGGCGCATGTCGCCGAAAATCGCGCGCTTTATCAGGAGAAATACGCGCTGGCCGATCAGGTCTTTGCCGGGGTGCAGGGCTATCAGCCGCCCGAGGCCGGGTTTTTCCTTTGGTTGCCGGTCGATGACGGCGAGGCGGCGGCGCTCAAGGCATGGCGCGAAACCGGCGTCCGGGTGCTCCCTGGCGCCTATCTGGCACAGGGAAAACCGGGGCAGAATCCCGGAGAGACATATATCAGGGTCGCAATGGTGGCCCCAAAACAAGACTTGCAGCGCGGGCTGATCGCCCTTCGCGACTGCATCTATCGCTGAGGTTCGAGGGTAGCATGGCATCATATCACGCACGCAATCGCGATCCGCTTCTGGACAGCAACATGCAGGCCGCCATCGAGCGGCGCGGGAAAGAGTTGCTGGGGCTGGCGCTGATCGTGCTGGGCCTGCTTGCTGCGGCGATGGTGGGCACCTATACGCCCGACGACCCCAACTGGATGGTATCGACCGATGCGCCAGTGCAGAACTGGACCGGGAGGATTGGTGCGTCGATCGCGGCGCCGCTGTTCATGATCGTCGGTGGCGGCGCCTGGGGCATCCCGCTGGTGCTGGTCGCCTGGGGGCTGCGCTTTGCCCTGCATTCGGGCGAGGATCGGGCGATGGGCCGGTTGGTCTTCATGCCGATCTGGATCGCGGTCGTGTCTGTCTATGCCGCCACTCTTGTTCCGGGCGAGGCCTGGCGCGCGACGCACAGTTTCGGACTGGGTGGTCTGTTTGGCGACACCGTGATGGGGGCGCTGCTGACGCTGGTTCCGCTGGGGTCACATCTGATGGTCAAGTTGACCTCGCTGGCAATGGCTGTGGTCATGCTTGCGATGGCGGCCTTTGTGCTGGGGTTCACCTGGCCCGAGATACGGCGCGGCTTGCGTCACGCGATGGTGGGGGCGATCATTGTCTACGGCGGCTTGATGACGCTGCTGGGTCGTGGCGCATCGGCCGGGGTCGCGGCGGCGCGGGCGCGTCAGGCGTTGCGGGCCGAACGGCGCGAGGCGGCGCGGTTGGCCGCCGAAGAGGCCAGGTTCGCCGAAGAGGCCGCCTATGCCGAGACTTTGGTAGAGGAAGAGACGGTTCCCGAACCGGCGCCGCAACCCAAGCCCAGCCTGCTGGCGCGGGTGCCGGGGCTGATCCGTCGACCCGAACCGATGCCGCAGCCGGAACTGGTCGAACCCGAACCGGTGCAGGGTTATGACAAGATGCCGGGGACCGAGCGTATCCAGTCCAAGATCGCCGCCGCCGTACGTAGCCGCAAGGAGGCCGCTGGCGTGGTTGCGCCGCCGCCCGATCCGCAGCGACCGCTGACCAAGGGACGCGGGCGCGGTCCCGACCCGCTTTTGCTGGACACCCGTCGCCGGGGTGATCTGCCGGCCGAGCCCCCGGTGACTGCCCCTCAGGCCCCGCAGGCAGCGCCGGTGTTCCCGCCGGTCAAGAGCCCGGCAACGCCCGAGTTGCGCGCTCCGGCGCCGGGTGCCGCGCCGCTGTCCACCCCGCTTTCGGTGGTCCCTGACATGGTCCGGGCCTCGGACTTTCAACATCTGACCGCGGAAGAGTTCGACCAGGATTGGGAACCCGTGGACAGTTTCGAAGCCGGACAGCCACCCGCGAACGATGCACCGGGGCAAGCGACAGCCAGGACCATTCAACCGCAACCGATACCCAACATTCCGGCAGCACAGCCACGCAAGCCGGTCGTGGCGCAGCCGGTGCGGCGCAACCCGGTACCTTCGCGCCGTGCGCAGGCCGAGGCGCAGCCGACGCTTGCCTTTGAAGAACCCGCCGTCGCCTTTGAACTGCCGCCCTTGAACCTGCTGGCCAGCCCCACCAGCATCCAGCGTCACCACCTCAGCGACGAGGCGCTCGAAGAAAACGCGCGCATGCTGGAAAACGTGCTGGACGATTATGGGGTGAAGGGCGAGATCGTCTCGGTCCGGCCCGGTCCCGTCGTCACCATGTACGAGCTGGAACCAGCGCCGGGTCTCAAGGCCAGCCGCGTCATCGGTCTGGCCGATGATATCGCGCGCTCGATGTCGGCGCTTTCGGCACGGGTCTCGACCGTGCCGGGCCGCTCGGTCATCGGTATCGAACTGCCCAATGAACACCGCGAAAAGGTGGTGCTGCGCGAAATCCTCGCCTCCCGCGATTTCGGCGATAGCAACATGAGCCTGCCGCTGGCGCTGGGCAAGGATATCGGTGGCGACTCGGTTGTGGCCAACCTTGCCAAGATGCCCCACCTGTTGATCGCGGGCACCACCGGTTCGGGTAAATCGGTGGCGATCAACACCATGATCCTCAGTCTGCTCTACAAGCTGACGCCCGCCGAATGCCGGCTGATCATGATCGATCCCAAGATGCTGGAACTCTCGGTTTATGACGGCATTCCGCATCTCCTCTCTCCCGTGGTGACCGACCCGAAAAAGGCCGTCGTTGCCCTGAAATGGGTGGTGGGCGAGATGGAGGACCGCTATCGCAAGATGTCCAAGATGGGCGTCCGCAACATCGAAGGCTTCAACGGCCGCGTCCGCGAGGCACTGGCCAAGGGCGAGATGTTCAGCCGCACGGTGCAGACCGGCTTTGACGACGAGACCGGCGAACCGGTGTTCGAGACCGAGGAATTCCAGCCCATCCCGCTGCCCTATATCGTCGTCATCGTCGACGAGATGGCCGACCTGATGATGGTCGCGGGCAAGGAGATCGAGGCCTGTATCCAGCGTCTGGCCCAGATGGCGCGGGCCTCGGGTATCCACCTGATCATGGCGACCCAGCGCCCCTCGGTCGATGTGATCACCGGTACCATCAAGGCCAACTTCCCCACCCGGATTTCCTTCCAGGTGACGTCAAAGATCGACAGCCGCACCATCCTGGGCGAGATGGGCGCCGAACAGCTCTTGGGCCAGGGCGACATGCTCTACATGGCGGGTGGCGCCAAGATCACCCGCTGCCACGGTCCCTTTGTCAGCGATGAAGAGGTCGAAGAAATCGTCAACCATCTGAAACAGTTCGGCCCGCCCGACTATATCGGTGGCGTGGTCGAAGGCCCGGACGATGACAAGGCAGACAATATCGACGCGGTGCTGGGGCTGAACACTGGCGGCAACACCGATGGTGAGGACGCGCTTTACGATCAGGCGGTGGCCATCGTCATCAAGGACCGCAAGTGCTCGACCTCCTACATTCAGCGGAAACTCGCCATCGGCTATAACAAGGCCGCCAGGCTGGTCGAGCAGATGGAGGACGAAGGCGTTGTTTCTTCGGCAAATCATGTGGGCAAACGCGAAATCCTGGTGCCGGAGCAGGGGTGATCTTCTCCGGCGCCGGGTGAATGCTTATCTGGGGTGACATGAAACGGATTGCACTCGCACTTGCGCTGACCCTGGTCGCGCCGGCAGCCTGGGCGGCGGACAAGCTGCCTTTGGCTGAAATATCGACCTATCTGAACGGTCTCAAAACCGTTCAGACCACGTTCACCCAGATCAACGATGACGGCTCGCTGAGTACCGGCAAACTGTGGCTGCAACGGCCTGGCCGAATGCGGTTCGAATACGACCCGCCCGACCGTTCGGTGGTGCTGGCCAAGGGCGGCACCGTGATCATCCACGACCCCAAGTCGAACCAGCCGCCCGAGCAATACCCGCTGAACCGCACGCCCTTGTCGATCGTGCTAGCGCGGACGGTGGACCTGGACCGAGCCAATATGGTGGTGGGGCATGCCTTTGACGGTACCGCCACCGTGGTCACCGCGCAGGACCCAGAGAACCCCGATTACGGGCGTATCGACCTCAGCTTTACCGGCGATCCGGTCGAATTGCGCAAATGGGTGGTCCATGATGGCGCCGGGTCGCGCACCACGGTGATCCTCGGGCAACTGACCAAGGGCAACAGCCTGAATCAGAACCTGTTCATCGACGGTCAGCCGGGCATCTCGGTCAACCGCTGAGCTTTGACAGAGACTGCCGGATCAATTCCGATAGCGGCGGCAGCTCGACAGCTGCCGCTGATACATGTTGGCCCGTGCCGCTACATCGTCGGCAGTGCGCAGCAACCAGGACTTTCCGTTATGGCTGCCACGGGCATATCCTGCATGCCCTTCGTGATAAGCCAAATACTGGTTGCGCGCATCTCCCAGCGAAATGCCGTTCTTCTCGCGCGTCTTGTTCATGTACCAGCCGATGAAATCCGAGGCGTCCTTGATCCGGTCGCGTTTGGCGCCGCGCCGCCCGGTTTCCTTGCGATACTGATCCCAGGTTCCGTCCAGCGCTTGGCTGTAGCCGAAAGCGCTGCTTTGCCGGCCAACCGGGATGACGCCCAGCACGAACTGGTGCGGCGTGCGCGCGTCGGATCGATACCGGCTTTCGTAATAAATGGTCGACATCTGGACATGCACGGGCACGCCCCATTTGCGTTCCGTCTGCTTGAACGCCTTCATGTATTCGGGGCGCTCGCCCGCGATACTGCATGCATCATCCAGATTGCGCGGCGGGTTTTTCGACCCACCGCTGCACGATACCAGCAACAGCACCGCAACCAGCGCGCAAAGAGATCTGCTCATCTGCCTCTTGCCTTTTTTCCGGCATTCTAGCGCATTCGGGTGGGCGATGGAATCACATTCGCTAGAGCACAGCAGCCAGAACCAGAGGCAAGGCCCCGACCGCCAGCAGGGTCGAGACCATTACCATCCCGGCCACCGCCTCGGCATCGGCGCCGAATCGTTCGGCTAGAAGATAGGCCGAAACCGCCGCGGGGACCGACATCTGAACCACCAGTACCCCAAGTGCAGGGCCGCTTAGCCCAAAGCCTTGCGCGACAAGCCAGCCGATCGGGAAACAGACCGCCAGTTTTAGCACCGAGAGTCCGACCGCCTGTCCGATCCGTCGGATCGACAGGCGGGCAATCGCCACACCCAGCGTAATCAGCATCAGCGGTACCGCCATCTGGCCGATCAGTTCCAGCGCGTTGGTCAGAAAGCGCGGGGTCTGCCAGCCCCGGGTCAGGAACAACGCCCCCAGCAGCGTTGCCCAGACCATCGGTTCGCGCGCGACCTTGGACAGCGATCCCTGACCCGCGACGACGTGGATGCCATAGGAAAAGGACCAGAGCGCACTGAGCGAAAAGAACACCACCGCATAACTCAACCCTTCGACTCCAAAGGCGAACATGCACAATGGCAGGCCCAGATTGCCGGTATTGCCGAACAGAAGCGGCGGCAGATAGGTACGCCGGTCCAGCCCGCTGGCCCGCACGATCAGTCCGAACACCATGGTCAGCGCCAGAATCGCCAGCGCCGAGGCCAGCGTGAAGCGGCTGAGGTCTCCGCCCGGTATGTCTGTCTTCATCAGCGCGACGAAGATCAGGCAGGGCACAGCCAGCATGGTGCCCAACCGGGTGACGAATTGCAGCCGGTACTCGAAGCCAAGCCGAACCCAGCCAAACCCGACCGCGGCGAGCAGAAAGACAGGGGCAACGATTTCAAGCACTGTCACGGCAAGGTTCACAGACTGTTTCCCTTAATTTTCGATCAATTGTTGGACACCGGGTGACGGTTGACGGTACTAATTGCACTAGGGGCTGAAATGACAATGATGAAATCACACGCCAAATATCATTTGGGGCAAGTGGTCCGTCATCGGAAACACCCGTTCCGGGGTGTCGTTTTCGATGTGGATCCGCAATTTGCCAACACCGAAGAGTGGTACCAGGCTATCCCCGAGGATAGCCGGCCGCTGAAAAACCAACCGTTCTACCATCTGCTCGCCGAGAACGATCAAAGCTACTATGTGGCTTATGTGTCCGAGCAGAACCTGATCGCCGACTATTCTGGCGAGCCGGTGGACCACCCGGATATTCCCGACATGTTCGGGCCATTTCAGGACGGAACCTATCCGTTACACTTCCAGTTAAATTGACGGCTTGTCCGATTGGGGCTGTGCGCGCGGGGGTCAATACCCCAGCGCGCAGCCATCCTTGCGTGGGTCGCTTGCGGCCTCCAGCACGCCGTCTGGGCGGATGCGAATAGCCTGTGCGCCGCCCAGCGGTACCTCGGGTGTCACGATCTTGTGCCCCTTGTCGGCCAGCGTCTGGCGCACCGCCGCTGCGTATCCGCGTTCCAGCTTCAACTCGCCTGCATCGGCAAAGGCGCGGGGCGCATCCATGGCGGTTTGCAGGTCCATCCCGAAGTCGACCAGGTTCGAGACGAAGCGCGCATGACCTGACGGTTGAAAGGCACCACCCATCACGCCGAACGGGGTCAAGATATCTGCCCCCTCGCGCAGCATGCCCGGAATGATGGTGTGCATGGGGCGCTTGCCGCCGGCCATCTCGTTCGGGTGCCCCGGCTCCAGCGAGAAACCCGCCCCGCGATTTTGCAGCAGAATTCCGAATTTCTCGGAGGCAATGCCAGACCCGAAACCGTGAAAGATGGAATAGATCAGCGACACCGCCATACGGTCGCGGTCAACGACGGTGATATAGATCGTGTCCTTGTGCACCGCCTCGGTCAGGGGTGCGGCAGCGGCCATGGCGCGGGTCGGGTCGATCAGTGCCGCCAGACGCGCTGCCGTTTCCGGGGCCAGCATGTGATCCAGCCGGTCGGTTTGGTCGGGATCGGCCAGGAACCGGTTGCGCGCGTCATAGGCCAGCTTGGCGGCCTCTGCCTCGATATGGATGCGGTCGGCGCCCAGCGGGTCCATCGCTGCGATGTCGAAATGCGACAGGATGTTGAGCAGCAGGATCGCCGTGGCGCCTTGGCCGTTGGGCGGATGCTCGACCAGTTCGGCCGATTTGTAGGGGCCGGAAACGGGTTTGGTCGGGGTGCAGGTCGTGGCCGAGAAATCTTCGGCCCGGTGCGGACCACCCAGGGCGTTCAGTGCCGCCAGCATGTCCTCGGCCACCTCGCCGGTATAGAACCCGTCGCGCCCGTGGCGGGCGATGCGGCGCAGCACCTCGGCCTGACCGGGGGCGGCAAAGATCTGGCCTGTCACCGGCGCGCGCCCGTCCACCAGATAGTGTTTGCGGGCCGCGCCCTGCAGGATGCCTGCATCCCGTGCCCAGTCGAACGCCACGCGCGGGGCCACCGGAACGCCGCGCTCGGCATATTCGATGGCGGGTTGCAAAAGGGTGTCGAGGCTCAGCTTGCCCTCGGTTTCGGCCAGATGGCAGAAGGCGTCGATGGCGCCGGGAATGGTGACCGCATGGGGGCTGCGAAGCGGTACCCGATCCAGTCCCTGATCGCGCAAGGCAGCGGCGTTGGCCCCGGCCGCAGCGCGACCCGAGCCGTTCAGGGCGCGGATCTGGTCCTCGCCAGGACGGGTATACAGCACGAAACAGTCGCCGCCGATGCCGGTCATCTGTGGTTCACAGATGCCCAGCACAAGACCCGCCGCCAGCGCCGCATCCATAGCATTGCCACCCCGTCGGAGCAGATCGACCGCCACCTGGGCGGCCAGTGGGTGCGATGTGGCGCACATTCCCTCGGTGGCGAAAACCTGGGATCGTCCCGGCATGTGAAAATCGCGCATTGCGGTGTCTCCCTCGTGTTTTCGCGACACTAGGCGGCGAGCACAGGAAATCAATCCGTTGTTCCGTATGAACGGGCGCGACAGGCTGAGAAACCGGCAATGTCCTGGGGGAGGGTAGTCCTCGGCGCCGCGCACTGGGTGGGGGCTGTAACGCGCAACGCCGAGGGAAGCCATATGCAGCTACAGGTTCGTTTCTGACCTGCCATTGCGGCATGAGTTCGGAGTCAATAAGGCAAGATTGTGTCGCGCCAGAGTTTGTTCACGAAATCTGCGGGAGGTCGAACCGCAGGGACAGCAGATTGCTGTTCTTGCGTCGTTCATATCGAATTTCGCTGACCAATTGGCGGATCAGAAACCAGCCAAAGCCCCCTTCGGGCAGATCGGCTAAGTCGGTCTCGACACTGGCGGGCTCACCCTTGGGCAACTGTCCGTCGGGTAGCGGGCGGCCGTGGTCCGAAATACGGATCAGCAGTTTGTCGTTGCGTATCTGGCACCGGATGCGGACCTGACCCGGTTCGACGTCGGCATAGGCATGTTCGACCACATTGTTGATCGCTTCGGCCAGCGCGATTTCCACATCCCCGGCCCGGTCCTCGGACAGGCCGCGCTGGCGCAGCTGGGTCGCAACCGCGCGAATCCCCTCTCGCGCCTCCATCTCGGTGGCTCGGAAATTCAGGGCAAACCCTTGCCGATCCGCGTTGAATTGCACGGTGCCAGCCTCCCCGGCGGGTTAATTCGGGTGTACCGCAAGCGCGTCGTCGAGCGTTGCGAACAGATTGAACACGGTATCCATGCGGGTCAGGCGAAACACCTTGTCCACGACCGGGGTAAGCCCGGCGAGGTCCAGCCGCCGGTTGCCGCCGAGTTGCTTCATCGAAGCGACAATCGCGCCCAGCCCGCTCGAATCGATGAACGTGACCTGCGACAGGTCGAGAATCACGCGATCGGGTCCCGCTTCGGTTTCGCTGCGCATGTCCTCCTTGAACTGGATCGCCATGGCGGCGTCTATTCGCTCCACATTCACGGTGATCACCCGTGTGTCACCGTCGACGGTGCTGGTCAGACTCATACTCCCACTCCTCGGGTGGCTACTTTTCGCCGCACGAGGGTAGACGGCAATTCTTACCATTCGGTATTCAGGCACAGAGCTTTCCTCAGGAGGACAGGATGAAAGAAGTTGTCATCGCCGGTGCCGCGCGCACACCGATGGGCGGGTTTCAGGGCATGTATGACGGTGTCAGTGCCGCCGAACTGGGCGGCGCCGCGATTCGCGCCGCGCTGGCCGGGGCAGGGGCCGCCACCGTGGACGAGGTGCTGATGGGCTGCGTCCTGCCCGCCGGTCAGGGACAGGCCCCCGCGCGCCAGGCAGGTTTTGCCGGCGGCCTGGGTGAAGAGGTGCCTGCCACCACGCTCAACAAGATGTGCGGCTCGGGCATGAAGGCGGCAATGATCGCCTTTGACCAGATCGCGCTGGGCCATACCGACACAATGATTGCGGGCGGGATGGAGAGCATGTCGAATGCGCCCTACCTGCTGCCCAAGATGCGCGGCGGCGCCCGCATCGGCCATGGTCAGGTGATCGACCACATGTTCCTCGACGGGTTGGAGGACGCCTATGATAAAGGCCGCCTGATGGGCACCTTTGCCGAGGATTGCGCCGAGCATTACCAGTTCACCCGCGAGGCGCAGGACGACTATGCGCTGCGCTCGCTGCAAAACGCGCTGGATGCGCAGGCCTCGGGCGCCTTCGACGGCGAGATTGCCGCCGTTACCGTCAAGACCCGCAAGGGCGAGGTGGTGACCGATGCCGACGAACAACCCAAAAGCGCCCGGCCCGACAAGATCCCGACGCTGAAACCCGCCTTCCGCAAGGATGGCACCGTGACCGCGGCCAATGCCTCGTCGATCTCGGACGGTGCCGCCGCCCTGGTGCTGGCCTCGGCCGAGGCCGCCGCCGCCCAGGGCCTGACCGTGCGCGCCCGCATCCTGGGGCATGCCAGCCATGCCCAGGCGCCGGGCTGGTTCACCACCGCCCCGGTTCCGGCCGCCAAGAAGCTGCTCGCCAATATCGGCTGGAGCGTCGAGGATGTGGACCTGTGGGAAGTGAACGAGGCCTTCGCCGTGGTGCCGATGGCCTTCATGCATGAAATGGGCCTGTCCCGCGACAAGGTGAACGTCAACGGCGGCGCCTGCGCGCTGGGTCACCCGATCGGCGCATCGGGCGCACGGATCATGGTGACGCTGCTCAATGCGTTGGAAAAGCGCGGGCTGAAGCGTGGCGTTGCCGCGATCTGCATCGGCGGCGGCGAAGGCACCGCCATCGCCATCGAGCGGGTCTGACCCTTTGGAAACGTGGCGCGCCGGAGCGATCCGGCGCGTTCCTCAGATCTCGGCGCGGCGCATCAACGCAAGCGACCCGGCAACCCCGATCATCGCCAGCCCGCAGAACCGGCCCAGCCGCTGCCCCGCCACGCGTCCGCCCTGGTGCCGCGAACAGGCGCCAACAGCGGCATAAAGGCTCATCACCAGCAGATCGGTCGCCACGAAGAGCGCCGCCAACACCAGATATTGCCGGGTCGCAGGCTGGCTGGGGTCAATGAACTGCGGCAGCAGAGCCGCAAAGAACAGATAGCCCTTGGGGTTGGTCACCGCGACCAGAAAGCTGCGGCGAAACACTGTTGCGGCCGGCTCCTGCGGGGCGCTCTCCGTCGCGCCGGGCGGCGGCGCCCCTCGTATCAGCCGGAACCCGAGATAGGCGAGATAGGCCACGCCCGCCCATTTCACCAAACCGAACAGCAGGGCCGAGGCACTCAGAACCGCCCCCAGGCCCAGCGCCGCCGCCGTGATCAGCAGGATGTCCGACAGGGCCGCTCCTGCGATCCCGGGCGCCGCGCCGCGCATGCCGCCCCGCGCCCCGTTGCCCAGTGCCAGCAAAACGGTCGGCCCGGGGGTGGCGATGGCGGCCAAGGCGGTCAGGACGAAACCGACAAGCATCAGGTCCATCAGCTCAGACCCCTTGCCGCGACATCGCAGGGAACAGGCGCACCAACACCGTGATCGCGGCCAGCTGCGCGGCGATCACGGCGGGCCAGATCAGCGGGAACTGCGGGTCGAGGTATTTCTGCGGCCCAAACGAGACCAGCGCACCCAAAACGGCGAGCAAGGCCATCACCCGCCCGGCGCGGCTCTCTCCCAGCACAATCGCCGCAACCGCCGCCGAGACCGAGACGCCGATGAACGGCCCGATGCCAAAGAGCGGCGTTGCAACGGGCGGGTGCGGCGGCACCCCGGCATAAAGCGAAAACAGCATGATCAGCTGCAACAGGATCAGTACCACAAGGGCAGCAAGGCGGGGGCGGTCGGTCTGGGTCATGTCTGTCTCCTGAACTCGGTGTCATCGAAAAGCGTAATCATGATTACGGTTGCCTGTATCCGTAATCATGATTACGGTCAGCGTCAAGCGAAAGGAAACCCGATGAAGGACGACAGCCGCGCGGAGCGCCAGCAGCAGATCGAGGAAGCGGCCTATGCCCTGCTCGAACAAAAGGGCTATGCGGGTACCTCGATGCAGGGCATCGCGCGGCTCGCGCGCGCCTCGAACGAGACGCTCTACAGCTGGTATGGCGACAAACAGGGCCTGTTTCGGGCGCTGGTGATCCGCAACGCGGCCGAGGTGCGCGCGCAGCTGGAGGCCGATCTGGCCGCCGCCCGCCCGCCCCGCGATACGTTGCATGCGCTCGGGCCACGGCTCTTGATGCTGTTGCTGGGCGACCGGGCGGTGGCGCTGAACCGTGCCGCTGCCGCCGACCCGAGCGGCGAGCTGGGCGCACTGATTGGCCAATCGGGGCGCGACAGCGTGATGCCGCTGATTGTGCAGGTGCTAAAGGCGGCGCGGGGCGAGGGCCTGCTGCGCTTCGACGATGCCGGGGCGGCGGCGGGTCTTTACCTCGATCTGCTGGTGGGCGACCAGCAGATCCGCCGAGTGATTGGCCGCCTGCCCGCCCCGTCCGATGCCGCGTGCCAGGCGCGCGGCGCGGCAGCGGTCACGCATCTGTGCCGCCTGCTGGGCTGACCCACGCCTTGCTTTTGTCCTTTGTCCGCGCGATAGGCTAGTTTCAAGCCAGACCCAGCGGAGCCTTGTCATGACCGTTGACTACAACACCCTCGCCAAGACCATCGCCGCCCTGACCGAGGGCGAGACCGATCCGGTGGCGCTGATGGCGACGGTTACCTGCGAGGTTCATCATGCGGACGACCGCTTCAACTGGACCGGCTTTTACCGGGTGACAGAGCCCGGTGTGCTCAAGATCGGCCCCTATCAGGGCGGTCACGGTTGTTTGCGCATCCCCTTTGACAAGGGCGTCTGCGGGGCCGCGGCGCGGACCGGAGAGGTGCAACTGGTCCCCGATGTGGATGCGTTTCCCGGCCATATCGCCTGCGCCTCTTCCACCCGGTCGGAACTGGTACTGCCGGTGTTTGACCGGTCCGGCGCGCTGATCTCGGTGTTCGATATCGACAGCGATCTGCCGGATGCTTTTACGGTCGCGGATGCCGAAGCGCTGGGGGCAATTCTAGAGCAGGTCTTTGCCCAGTAGGATCACCAGGGCGGTGATCTGAAACAGCACGATGGACCACAGCCAGCGGCCAAAAGGCTGCTTGTGGGTCTTGTGCCGAAACAGCCAACGCGACAACAGCGCCGCCGGGCTGCCGCCAAGGGCGGACAACCATAGCAGCAGATGCTCGGGCACCCGGCCACGGTTCCACCGCGCACAGAGCTTGTCCCAGGCGAACAGAGCCACCGTCAGCCCATTGAGGACCCAGAGATAGAGGATCGCGTTCCACATGCGCGGGTCATAGCGTTTGCCCGGTTAGAGATGCAAGAACCCGGGGCAAAAGGGGGCTCTGCCCCCGCCGCCGCAAGCGGCGACTCCCCCGGAGTATTTGCTGCAAAGTGAAGCGGTGTTCTGGTGGTTCGTGAAAATTGTGTTGAGAATTTCACGAGAATCGCGTCATCATGAAATTCGATGGAACTTTTTCACGAAGCGTGGGAGGCGCCGGTGAATACGCAAGCCCCGTCCAGCGCGACGCTTGGCGCCGATCTGCGCGCCCTGCGCAAGGCGCGCGGCCTGACGTTGAGCGAAATCGCGGCACGGCTGGGGCGGTCTGTCGGCTGGCTGAGCCAGGTGGAGCGCGACATGTCCGAACCTTCGATCTCGGACCTGCGCCAGATCGCAGGCTGTTTGGGCGTGCCGATGTCGATGCTGTTTGCGCACGCTGCCGCGCCCTCGGACGAGCTGGGCTATGTGGTTCGGGCAGGCGCGCGGCGACCCATGGGCTCGGGCGAGGAAGGTCTGATCGAAGAACTGCTGTCGCCGGATCTGACCGACGATTTCGAGATGGTGCATTCCACCTTTGCGCCGCACTCGCGGATGCAGACCCCGGCCAACCGCCCGACGCAAGAGGTGGGCTATGTGATGTCCGGGCGACTGGAGCTGACCATCGGCGGACGCCAGTTCTCGGTCGGGCCGGGCGACAGTTTCCGCATCCGCCACGAACCCTATCAATGGGCCAATCCCCATGACGAGCCCGCCGTGGCCGTCTGGGTGATTGCTCCGCCGGTCTATTAAGGAGATGACGATGATAACTGGCTCGTGCCTGTGCGGCGACATCCGCTACACGACCAAGGCCGAGCCCCAGGGCGCCTCGATGTGCCATTGCGGCCAGTGCCGACGGCAATCGGGTGGCGTCTGGTCCTCGGCCTTTGTGCCCGAGACAGCACTGGCCATCACCGGCCCGGTCAGCTGGTTTGCCGCCAGCGACAGCGCCAAGCGGGGGTTCTGCGCCTGTTGCGGCTCTTTCCTGTTCTGGAAAGCGCATGACGAAGACACGATCAGCTTTTCGCTTGGATCGGTCGATGGCCCCACCGGCCTGCGCCTGAGCAAGCACATCTTTGTCGCCGACAAGGGCGACTATTACGACATCGCGGACGATGCGCCGCACAAGGACTAGGGAGTGAACATGTCCGATTTTCCCAACAAGGCCCGCGTGGTCATCATCGGCGGCGGTGTGGTGGGGGTGTCCTCGCTCTATCACCTGGCCAAGAAGGGCTGGACCGACTGCGTTCTGCTGGAAAAGAACGAGCTGACCGCGGGCTCTACCTGGCATGCGGCCGGCAACGTGCCGACCTTTTCGACCTCGTGGTCGATCATGAACATGCAGCGCTATTCGACCGAGCTTTACAGCCGTCTGGGCGCCGAGGTCGATTATCCGATGAACTATCACCAGACCGGTTCGATCCGGCTGGCGCATACTCGCGAGCGGATGCAGGAGTTCGAGCGCGCCTGCGCCATGGGCCGCTATCAGGGCATCGGGATGGAGATTCTGACGCCCGAGCAGGCGAAGGAACGCTATCCGTTCCTGGAGACCCATGATCTGGAAGGCGCGCTCTATGATCCCTCCGACGGGGATATCGACCCCGCGCAGCTGACCCAGGCACTGGCCAAGGGTGCGCGCGACATGGGCGCCAGGATCCTCCGCTTCTGCCCTGCCACCGGCGTCACCCAGCAGGATGACGGCAGCTGGATCGTGCATACCGACAAGGGCGATATCGCCTGTGACTATGTGGTCAACGCCGCAGGTTATTATGCCCAGCGGGTGGGCGAATGGTTCAAACCCTATGGCGGCCGTACCGTGCCGATGATGGTGATGAGCCACCAGTATCTGCTGACCGAACAGATCCCGGAACTGGAGGCCTGGTCCAAGGAGAACGGTCGCAAGCTGCCGCTCTTGCGCGACGTGGACGTGTCCTATTACCTGCGGCAGGAAAAGAACGGCATCAATATCGGCCCCTACGAGCCCAACTGCCGCGCCCATTGGGATGTGGACAGCGACCCGATGCCCGACGATTTCAGCTTCCAGCTCTGGTCCGACGATCTGGACCGGATCGCGGATATCGTCGCCGACGCGATGGAACGCGTGCCGGTGACCGCCACCGCCGGTGTCAGCCGCATCATCAATGGCCCGATCCCCTATGCCCCCGATGGATTGCCGCTGATCGGCCCGATGCCGGGCGTGAAGAACGCCTTCGAGGCCTGCGTGTTCACCTTCGGCATCGCCCAGGGCGGCGGCGCGGGCAAGGTGCTGGCGGAATGGATCGTCGATGGCCAGACCGAATGGGACATGTGGTCCTGCGATCCGCGCCGCTATACCGATTACACCGATCACGACTACTGCGTGCAAAAGGGGATGGAGGTCTATGGCAACGAATATGCCATGCACTTCCCCTGGCATCGCTGGCCTGCCGCACCCGACAAGAAGGTGTCGCCGGTGCATGACCGGGTCAAGGCGCAGGGCGGCGTCATGGGTGTCTATAACGGCTGGGAACGCGCCAACTGGTTCGCGCAGCCGGGTGATGACACCTCCGAGGGCAGCACCCACACCTGGGGCCGCTCCGGCCCGTGGGAGCAGCGGATCAAGGAGGAATGCGAGGCCGTGCGCGACCATTGCGGCGTGCTCGACCTGCCCGGCTTCTCGCGCTTTCTAGTCAAGGGGGCAGGTGCCGCCGAGGCGCTGCGCGGCCTGATCACCGGCGGCCTGCCCAAGGTCGGGCGGATGAACCTCGTCTACATCTCCGAAAGCCGCGGCCGCATCCTGACCGAAATGTCCTGCATCCGTCTGGGTGAGGACGAGTTCGTGATGATCACGGCGGCCACCGCGCAATGGCACGACCGAGACATCCTCTTGGGCGCCATGCCCGCCGGAGTCACGGTCGAGGATGTGACCACCACCCGCGACACGCTGATCGTCACCGGCCCGAAATCGCGCGAGATCCTCGCCGGGCTGTCCGATGCCGACCTGTCGCAGGGCTGGCTGACGCATCAGGCCGCCACCGTCGCTGGCCAGCCCGCCTTCCTGATCCGGGTCTCTTTTGCCGGGGAACTGGGATGGGAGGTGCACGCGCTCAACGAACACATGCCCGCGATCTACGACGCGATCCTTGCCGCCGGGGCAAAACCCTTCGGCATGTGGGCGCTCAATTCCCTGCGCGTGGAAAAAGGCTATCGCGCGTGGAAGGGCGATCTTTCCACCGACTACTCCCTGCTCGAAGGCGGGTTGGAGCGTTTCGTCAAGCTCGACAAGCCGCAGGATTTCCCGGGCAAGGCCGCGATCCTGGCCGAGAAACAGCGCGGGGTGAAGAAAAGCTTTGTCACCCTGCTGGTCGAGGCCCGGGATTGCGACGCGCCCTATATGTCCTGCCTCTGGCATGACGGGCAAATCGTGGGCGAGACCACCTCGGGCGCCTGGGGTTATCGCATCAACGCCAGCGTGGCGCTGGGCATGGTGCGCGCCGATCTGGCGGTGCCGGGCACCGAACTGGAGGTCGAGATCTACGGTGAGAAATGCCGCGCCGTGGTGCAGCCCGACGCACCGCTCTGGGATCCGGAGAACGAGCGGCTGCGCGCATGACGATCCCCGCCACCATGTCCGGCGTCTTGCTGACCCGCCACGGCGGGCCAGAGGCGCTGGCGTGGTGCGATGACATTCCGGTCCCGGCCCCCGGGCCGGGGCAGGTGCTGGTCCGGGTGCTGGCCGCCGGGGTCAACAACACCGATATCAACACGCGGATCGGCTGGTACTCCTCGGATGTGACCGGCGCCACCGACAGCGGCGAGACGGGCGAGGCGGGCGGCTGGGCCGGGGCGCTCAGCTTCCCCCGCATCCAGGGCGGCGACCTCTGCGGGCGCATCGTGGCGCTGGGCGCGGGCGTGACCGGCTGGACCACCGGCCAGCGCGTCACCTGCCAGATCAATCTGCCGCGTCCGGCACCCGACAACCCGTTTGGCTTCGTGGCCCTCGGCTCGGAACTGGACGGCGCCTTTGCCGAATACTGCCTGCTTGATGCGGATGACCTCTTCGACGTCACCGCCTCCCCCCTCTCGGACATCGAAATCGCCGCCATGCCCTGTGCCTATGGCACCGCGTGGAACCTGCTGGCGCGCTGCGGCGTGGGGCCAGGCGATACGGTGCTGATCACCGGCGCCTCGGGCGGCGTCGGGCTCGCCGCCGTGCAACTGGCCGCGCATCTGGGGGCCACCGTTACCGCGATGACCGCGCCCGCCAAGGCCGAGGCCGTCACCGCCGCCGGGGCAGCCGCTATCCTGAACCGCGACGAAACCCCTCCACCCGCCCAATTCGACCGGGTGATCGACGTGGTCGGCGGCCCGATCTGGCCCGACCTGATCCGCGCCCTGAAACCCGGTGGGCACTACGCTGTCTCGGGCGCCATCGCCGGGCCGATGGTCAGTGCCGACCTGCGCCAGATCTACCTGCCCGACATCACCATCCACGGCGCCACCTACCAGCCGCGCGAGATCTTTGCGGACCTGATCGCCCTGATCAACGCAGGCGCCATCCGCCCGCTGGTATCTGCCACCTACCCCCTCCACCAGATCGCCGAGGCACAGGCCGAATTCATGACCAAACGCCTGCCCGGCAAGATCGTCCTCATCCCCCCACAGGAGCACCCATGACCGACATCACCCTGCTTGATGGCTCCATCGGCCAGGAACTTGTCAAACGCGCGGGCAAGCGCCCGACGCCGCTCTGGTCCACCTCTGTCATGCTCGAGGCGCCCGATCACGTCGGCGCCGTGCATCGCGACTATTTCGACGCGGGCGCCACCATCGCCACCACCAACACCTATGCGGTGCTGCGCGACCGGCTGGAACCCGCCGGGATCGGCGACCAGTTCGAGACGTTGATCGACACCGCGCTGAGACAGGCCGAAACCGCCCGCGCCGCGCATGGATCGGGCCGCATCGCGGGCGCGCTGGGGCCGCTCGGCGCCTCTTACCGCCCCGACATCTGCCCCCCGCCAGAAGAGGCCGAGGCGCTCTATGCCGACAGCGTGCGCGCGATGAACGACCGGGTCGACCTGTTCCTGATTGAAACCGCCGCCTCGGTCGCCCAGGCCGAGGGCGCGTTGAGGGGTGCATCCCTTGGCACCAAACCCGTCTGGCTCTCGGTCACCGTGATGGACGACGACGGCAGCCGCCTGCGCTCTGGCGAAGGGGTGGGCGAGCTGGCCGCCATCATCGCCCAGTACCAGCCGCAGGCGGTGCTGGTGAACTGCTCCCGCCCCGAAGCGGTGGCTGCCGCGCTCGACATCATCGCAGGCTTTGGCCTGCCCTTTGGCGCCTATGCCAACGGTTTCACCCGCATCACCGAGGCCTTCCTCGAATCCCGTCCCACGGTCGAGGCGCTGACCGCCCGCGTCGACCTGACGCCCGAGGCCTATGCCGATTTCGCCATGCGCTGGGTCGATCAGGGCGCGACCATCGTCGGCGGCTGTTGCGAGGTCGGCCCCGCCCATATCGCGCATCTGGCCCAGCGGCTCCGCGCCGCCGGGCACAGCATCGTCTGAGGACCCCCGCCATGACGGCCAAACGCAACCTGCGTCTGGTGAACCCGGACAAGAAGACCTGGCAATTCGATGTGCTCGTCGCCCCCGGCTTTGTGCTGACCGAACTGGCGGGCCTTGTCGATGTGCTGCGCATCGCCAACCGGGTCTGCCCCAATCCGCCCTTTGCCTTCACCTACCGTTCCCTGCGCGGCGGCCTGATCGAAAGCAGCAGCGGCGCCGTGGTCGCGACCGAGCGGGTGCCAAGCCAACCGCAGGCCGACTACCTCTTTGTCATCGGCAACACCGACCCCGACCAGCCCGACCTGTCGCTGGGCCGGGTGGTGCAGGACTATACCTTTCGCGGCGCACAGGTGTTCCTGCTGGCCGAGGCCGCGAGCCGCTATATCAACGAACGCGGCAGCGCTGATCTGGCTACCCATTGGGAGAACGCGGCCTTTCTGCGCGAACGCGGCGCGCGTTTCGACGCGCGCTTTTCCATCGCCACACAGCGGGGTCCGGTGATCACCTGCGCCGGTATGGGGGCCACGGTCGACGTGGCGCTTTCGGTCATCGGACGGCACATCTCGGGTCCGGCCAAGATGACCGTGGCCGACATCATGCTGCACGAACACATCCGCGATTTTGGCGCGATGCAGCCGGTTTCCGGCCTCAAGACCAGCGCCACCGGCGACGATGCGCTCGACCAGTGTGTCAAGATCATGCAGGCCAATATCGAAGAGCCCCTGCCGATCAACGAGATCGTCGCCGCCCTGGCCCTCTCGAACCGCTCGCTGGAACGCAAGTTCAAGACCTATCTCGGCACCACGCCCAACAATTTCTACCGCGAGATGCGGCTGGCCAAGGCCAATACCCTGCTTCTCAACACCACGCTCAGCGTCCGCGAGATTGGCCTCGCCTGCGGTTTCCCCAACGGCTTCTCGGCGGTCTACAAAAGCTTCTACGGCATTACTCCCTTTGCCCTCAGGCGACAGAAACGAGCCGTCGCGCAGCGGTGATTTTTGCAAGTCGCGTGACGTTTTTGATGGATTTCCTGTCGCCCTCCCGTGGCATTCTCGGGCAAATTCCAAGATCCGGAGACATACATGGCTGATCTTCCCACAAAGGCCCGCGTGGTCATCATCGGCGGCGGCGTCGTCGGCTGCTCGGTCGCCTATCACCTGACCAAGCTCGGCTGGAAAGACGTGGTGCTGCTGGAGCGCAAGCAGTTGACCTCGGGCACCACCTGGCATGCGGCGGGCCTGATCGGCCAGCTCCGTGCCAGCTCCAACATGACCAAGCTTGCCCGCTACTCGGCCGAGCTCTATATGGGGCTCGAGGCCGAGACCGGCGTTGCCACCGGCATGCGTCAGGTCGGTTCGGTCTCGGTCGCGCTGACGGGTGAGCGGCTGGAAGAGCTCTATCGCAACGCCGCCATGGCCCGCGCCTTTGGCGTCCCGGTGGAGGAACTGTCACCGGCCGAGGTCAAGGAGCGCTATCAGCACATCAACCTCGACGGTGTCACCGGCGGTGTCTGGCTGCCGACCGATGGTCAGGCCGACCCGGCCAATATCGCATTGGCGCTGGCCAAGGGCGCCCGCCAGCGCGGCGCCGTGGTCAAGGAACGGATCAAGGTCACCAACATCGCCAGACAGGGCCGCCGGGTCACCGGCGTCGACTGGATCAGCGATGATGGCAGCGAACAGGGCCATATCGCCTGCGAGATGATCGTGAACTGCGCCGGCATGTGGGGCCATCAGGTGGGCCGCATGGCGGGCATCAATGTGCCGCTGCAAGCCTGCGAACATTTCTACATCGTCTCGGAACCCATCCAGGGCCTGACCCAGATGCCGGTTCTGCGCGTCCCCGACGAATGCGCCTATTACAAGGAAGACGCGGGCAAGATGATGCTGGGCGCGTTCGAGCCGAAATCGAAACCCTGGGGCATGGACGGCATCCCCGATACATTCGAATTCGACCAGCTGCCCGAGGATTTCGACCATTTCGAACCCATCCTCGAGGCCGCCGTGAACCGCATGCCGATGCTGGGCAGCGCGGGCATTCACACCTTCTTCAACGGACCCGAAAGCTTTACCCCCGACGACGCCTATCACCTTGGTCTCGCGCCCGAGATGGACAACGTCTGGGTCGCCGCCGGGTTCAACTCGATCGGGATCCAGTCGGCGGGCGGCGCGGGCCATGCGCTCAGCCAGTGGATGGACAGCGGCGAGAAACCCTTTGACCTGGGCGATGTCGATATCGCCCGCATGCAGCCCTTCCAGGGCAACAAGCGCTATCTGGTCGAACGCTCGACCGAGACGCTGGGCCTGCTCTATGCCGATCACTTCCCCTATCGGCAGAAAGCCACCTCGCGCGGGGTGCGCCGCACCCCGTTCCACGAACATCTCAAGGCACAAGGTGCCGTGTTCGGCGAACTGGCGGGCTGGGAACGCGCCAACTGGTATGCGCGCCCGGATCAGGAGCGCGAATACCGATACAGCTGGCGGCGGCAGAATTTCTTCGACAACGTGGCCGAGGAACACAGGGCGATCCGCACCGGGCTGGGCATGTATGACATGTCCTCCTTTGGAAAGATCCGGGTCGAGGGGCCGGACGCCACCGCCTATCTCAACCATATCGCGGGCGGTCAGTTCGACGTGCCGGTGGGCCGCATCGTCTATACCCAGTTCCTGAACGCGCGCGGCGGGATCGAGGCCGACGTAACCGTCACCCGCCTGAGCGAGACCGCCTATCTGGTCGTCACCCCTGCTGCCACCCGCTATGCCGACCAGACCCGGATGATGCGCCTTGTGGGCGATTTCCGCGTGGTGGTCACCGACGTGACCGCGGGCGAAGGCGTGCTGGCGGTGATGGGACCCAAGGCGCGCGAGTTGATGGCGCGGGTCAGCCCGAACGACTTCTCCAACGACGTGAACCCCTTTGGTACCGCGCAGGAAATCGAACTGGGTATGGGCCTCGCCCGCGTCCATCGCGTGACTTATGTGGGTGAACTCGGGTGGGAAATCTACGTCTCTTCCGACATGGCGGGCCACGCGTTTGAAACCCTGTTCGAGGCGGGCCAGGATCTGGGCCTGAAACTCTGCGGGATGCATGTGATGGATTGCTGCCGGATCGAAAAGGCGTTCCGCCATTTCGGCCATGACATCACGCCCGAGGATCACGTGCTGGAGGCGGGTCTGGGTTTTGCCGTCAAGACCGACAAGCCCGATTTCATTGGCCGTGACGCGGTGCTGCGGAAAAAGGACGAGGGGCTGAAAAACCGCATGGTCCAGTTCCGCCTGACCGACGCCGAACCGCTGCTCTATCACAACGAGCCGCTGCTCAGGGACGGTCAGATCGTCGGCTATCTCAGCTCGGGCGCCTATGGTCACCACCTGGGCGGCGCCATCGGTATGGGCTATGTCCCCTGCACAGGCGAAAGCGCGGCGGATGTTCTGGCCTCGACCTATGAGATCGACGTGATGGGTACCCGTGTCCGTGCAGAGGCTTCGCTTGCCCCGATGTATGATCCGAAATCCGAGAGGGTGAAGGTCTGACCCGACCCTGACCAGGGCAGGAGCGCGCGGCGCCGCCGCGCGATCCTTCGGTTTCGATGCTCCGTTGCGGTTTGACCTCCTCTGTACAAAACGGTCAATCAGGGGTCTAGGCCGCGTACAAAACGGTCAATTCGCGGTACAAATCCGGTTCGAATGCTGCGCCCCGATCCGCGACCCATCACGGGTCTTGATGACCCCCACTCAGTTTTGTCGCTTTCCTTTTCCGGCCTGCACCTGCAATACACCTGCACAAGTGAAGGAGATCGCGGATGACCCAGACCCAGAACGTGGATACCCCGCGCGGCTTGGCACTGGCCATCACGGCCTATCTCCTCTGGGGATTTTTACCCTTGTATATGAAGGCGTTATCTCACATCCCCCCGGTCGAGGTGGTGGCCCATCGCATCGTCTGGTCGGTGCCCGTGGCGGGTATCCTGCTGATCGCGCTGGGCCGGACACGCGATTTGCGCGCCGCGCTGCGCAACCCGCGCATGCTGGGCATGGCCTGTGTCACGGCGGCGCTGATCTCGGTCAACTGGGCCATCTATGTCTGGGCTATCACTAGCGGTCATGCGCTAGATGCAGCGTTGGGCTACTACATAAACCCGCTCTTCAGCATCGCCCTCGCAGCCCTTATCTTGGGGGAGAGGCTGACCCGGATACAAGTTCTTGCGATCATGCTGGCGGCCGCAGGGGTGGCCGTGCTGGTCTTCGAGGCCGGGAAACTGCCCTGGGCCGCTCTCAGCCTGACTGTCAGCTGGGGGTTTTACGCGCTGTTCAAGCGGTCTCTGCCCATCGGTCCGAACCAGGGTTTCCTGCTCGAAGTGCTGATCCTGATGCCCTTTGCGCTGGCCTATGTCCTCTGGCTGATGGCGCAGGGGCAGGGGCATTTCGGCGGCTTCGGGGCCGACAGTCTGTTGTTGGCCGGCGCAGGGGTGGTGACGGCGGTGCCGCTGTTGTTCTATGCCAACGGGGCCAAACTGGTGCGCCTGTCGACCATGGGTATCCTGCAATACATCGCGCCCACGATGATCTTCATCAGCGCCGTAGCGCTGTTTGGTGAAGAGATCGACCGGGGTCGCATGATCGCCTTTCCGATGATCTGGGCCGCGCTGGTGATCTATTCGGTGCCGATGCTGCGGCAGATGCGGCGCGCGGCCTGAGCGCGGATCAGCGCAGCCAGCCCCTCGGCCCAGCGGTCATAGGCCAGCGGGCTGGGGTGATATCCATCACGGGCTGCCATTGCCGGGTCGGGTGGGATGATCGGATGGTGGTGCAGCGCAGACGGGTTGCGTTGCACGACCTGCTGCAAGGCTCGGTCGAGCCGCCGGGTCTGTGCACCCAGCACCCAGGCCAGCGGCTGCGGCAGGGCCGGAAACAAGGCCATGTCGGGCACCGCCGTCACGATGACCATCCGCGCACCAAGTGGCCCTGTCAGATGATCGAGCAGTGCGGCTTGGCGCCGGGCGAACCCGCGCGCGCTGGTGCCGCGCGTGGTATCGTTGACCCCCAGCGCCGTGACTGCGATGTCGAACGATCCGGTTAGACGGACCAACCGGTCCAGCGTGTCGCGGGTGGTGTGGCCGGTCGTCGCCTCGATCCGCCAGTCGAGCGTATATTCCTCGGCCAGCCGCGCCACCAGCCGGCCGCTCAGCGCCTCGTCCTGGGTCGCGGCGCCGACCCCGGCGGCCGAGCTGTCGCCCGCGATCAGCAACCTCAGTAGCGGGCCGCTGCCCGCCCTGCCGGCGCGCGGACCTGCGGGTTCGGGCAAGAGCTGTGCCTTGCGCCGAACCGCCAGCCCCTGTGCGGCCAGAACCGGCAACAGGGGCAGGCGCAGAATCTGGTCGATCCCGATCAGCTGAGCGCCTCGCGATACTTGAGGAAACGTGCATCGGTCATCACCCGCGCGTTCATTGCGTCGCGCAGGGCGCCCACGGTCTTGTAGGGGCGCATGACCACCTCGAAGTCCTGGATCAGCCCGTCCTCGTTGAGGGTGATCAGGTCGACGCCGACCGCATCCAGATCGCCGACCTTGCACTGGAATTCCAGCGCCCAATCCTTGCCCTCGCCCATGACGCGGCGATAGCGGAACTCGGAAAACACCTGTCCGACATGGCCCAGAACCGCGGCGACCGGGTCGCGACCGGTCCAGGTTTTGTAATAGGTCGGCGGCAGGAAGCGGACATCCTCGGCCAGCAGGGCGTGGATCAGGCTTTCGTCGCCCTTGGCCACCACCTCTTGCATCCGTGCGATCGTGGGGTGCATCTGCGTTCTCCTCTCGATGGTTTGAGCGCAGCCTTGCGCCGCCCGCCCACCGGCGCAAGCGCGACGTTGCGAGAACCCGTCGTCTGCGCTAGGGCATGCGGCCATGAGTGACGATTACAATCCGCCCCAAGACCCGCTGGACGTGCTCCACGAGGATGCCGAACTGATCGTGGTGAACAAGCCCGCCGGCCTGTTGTCGGTGCCGGGGCGCGGCGCGCATCTGGCCGATTGCCTGCTGTCACGGGTGCAGGCTGCTTTTCCCGGCGCGCTGCTGGTGCATCGGCTGGACCGGGACACATCCGGGGTGATGGTCTTTGCCCAGACGCCCCATGCGCAGCGCAACCTCGGCCGCCAGTTCGAGGAGCGCAAGACCCGCAAGACCTATGTCGCGCGGCTTTGGGGGCGGCTGGAGCCAAAGACGGGCACCGTCGATCTGCCACTGATCGTCGACTGGCCCAATCGGCCGCGCCAGATGGTCTGTCACGAGACCGGCAAGCCCGCCGTCACCGATTGGCGGGTGCTGCGATACGAAGGGGATACCACCCGCGTGCGCCTGTTGCCGCGCACAGGGCGGTCGCATCAGTTGCGGGTGCATTGTCAGGCGCTGGGTCACCCTATCCTGGGCGATCCGTTCTATGCCACCGGCGCTGCAAAGGCCTTTCCGCGCCTGATGCTGCATTCCGAGGAACTGCGCCTCAAACATCCTGAAAGCGGTCGTTCGATGACCTTTCGTGCGCCCGCGCCCTTCTGAAGCGCCGTTACCCCCTACAGTTTGCCGCAAATACTCCGGGGGACATGGGGGCAGCGCCCCCCGCCGCGAATGTGCGGCGCGCTCAGACCTCGATCTTCAGCCAGTCGGGCGGCAAGAGGTCGGGATTGTGCAACTTCGCATCGCCGAACCAGCGGGCGGGGCCGGCTACCCGCTTGTCGGGGTTTTCGTTCAGCCATGCCGCCCACCACGAGAACGAGGAATTGCCGATGATATTGTGGCGGCACAGACTCATCAGGCGCATGTCCTCGAAATCGGTCTCGGGCCCGTTGAAATCCACCACCACCTTTTGCACCGGCAGTGGCAAGTTGTCTTGCGCCCAGCCGGGATCGTCCGAAAAGACAAAGACAACCGGATTGCCAGCGACCCGCTCGAGTACCCGGGCCAGCGCGGCCTCATAGTAGCGCTGGTCGCACAGGGTATGGGCGGCCAGCGCCACGTAGTCCCCCCGCCGCACATGCAGCGAGATTGCAGGGCATTCGCCGATCCGCGCGGCCATTTCCGCGTTTTGACTGTTGGAAAAAGCGGGAAAGGTGAAATCGGCGCGGATGCGGTCGGCGATATGGGCGAAATAGCGTTCCGACTGCCAATATCCGTGCAGATAGCTGCCGTCGCCCCAACCCTCGATCGCAGGGTTGTAGCCCAACCCGCGCTCGCGCCGGAACTGCGGCGCCAGACCCAGCAGCCGCCAGGCGCTATAACGAAGGAAGCCGTCGCCTTTGAGCGGCGGCAGACGGTCCGGGCGGGCTAGGTCGAGTTCGAAGACGCGGGTCAACGCCCCTTCGCTACGGGCCTCGGCCAGCCGGGTGTCCAGCGCGACTTGCGTGCCCAATCGGGCGGCCAGGCCGCGCGCGGCGGCATATTGGAACATCTGGTTGCCAAGGCGGCCGTGCAGGCGGGTGGTGATCATGATGCAAACTTCTTGGTTTCGGCACTTAGTAAAGAAACCGTGATGAATTGTGTAGGATCAAACGCCGTTCAATGGGGGCTTGTTGACAGCTCGTGCTCCCTTACCTATCTAACCGCCAGGTTCGGGTTCCCTGCCGCTCGCGGCCTTTTGGCCTTGGTGAAACCCGCTTGATCACGATCCTTGCCCTTTTCCGGCGCTTGGATGGCAATGCGAGCCCCGTCCGTTTTGATGCGCCCGTTCTGGAAAACGAGGCAAAGATGACACATAGAATTCCCACCGCGCCCATCGAGGCGTACAAGGCGCAAGCCCGTCGCCTGCGCGACGATCTGCACGCTGCGGGCACCCCGATCAGCCATTCGCGCGCGCTTGAACTCGTGGCACACCAACACGGTGTCCGCGACTGGAACACGCTGGTGGCCGAGGCTGGCAACCGGCTGCATTTCAGCGTCGGTGACCGGGTGTCCGGCGAGTATCTGGGCCAGCCCTTCACCGCCGAAGTCCGGGGCCTTTCCGTGCTGGGAGATGGTGGTCACCGCCGCATCACGTTGCATTTCGACCAACCGGTCGATGTGGTCCGGTTCGACAGTTTCTCGGCCCTGCGCCAACGGGTCAGTGGCGAGATCGGATGGGATGGCCGCTCCAGCCGGCGTACCTCGGACGGCCAGCCGCAACTGATCGTGCGCCCGGCCTGACCTTGACGACACCGAAGGCGCGCGCCGCATCCCGTGGCGCGCGCCATTCCTCTTTCAATCCGGTCCAAACTCCTGTATGGGCGCAAAATCTGAGACGTGGTGCCCCGACCCCGGCACCGTGAAGGAAATGATAACGGGGTCGGCGGCAATGGGGCCGCCATTGAAACGGGAGACCCGGGATACGCCTGGGAGTGCTCCCATCTAGGATACGCACATGTTTGATGTAACGACGAAATCGATGCAGTGGGGCGAGGAAACGCTGACACTGGAATCGGGCAAGATTGCCCGTCAGGCCGACGGTTCGGTGGTTGCCACCCTGGGCGAGACCCGCGTGATGGCCAACGTGACCTTTGCCCGTGAGCAAAAACCGGGCCAGGACTTCTTTCCCCTGACGGTCCACTATCAGGAAAAATACTACGCCGCGGGTAAGGTGCCGGGCGGTTTCTTCAAGCGCGAGGCGCGCCCGACCGAAAAGGAAACGCTGACCGCGCGCCTGATCGACCGGCCGATCCGCCCGCTGTTCGTGCCCGGCTTCAAGAACGAAGTGCTGGTGATGTGCACCGTGCTGAGCCACGATCTCGTCAACGATCCCGATATCGTTGCGATGATCGCCGCTTCGGCCGCGCTCACCATCTCGGGCGTGCCGTTCATGGGCCCGATCGCAGGCTGCCGCGTCGGCTATGTCGATGGCGAATATGTCCTGAACCCGACCGTCGACGACATGCAGGACCTGCGCCTGAACCCCGAACAGCGTCTGGACCTGGTTGTTGCCGGGACCAAGGACGCCGTGATGATGGTGGAATCCGAGGCCTATGAGCTGACCGAGGCCGAGATGCTGGGCGCCGTGACCTTTGCGCATGAGCAGATCCAGCCGGTCGTGGACCTGATCATCGGCTTTGCAGAACAGTGCGCCAAGGAACCGTTCGACTTTACTCCGCCGGACTATTCCGACCTCTACGCCGCGGTCAAAGCCGCGGGTGAAGAGCAGATGCGCGCTGCATTCGCGATCACCGACAAACAGGAGCGCACCGCAGCCGTTGCCGCCGCGCGCGAGGCCATCAAGGCCGCCCTGACCGAGGAGCAGCTGGCAGACGGCAATCTCGGCTCGGCCCTGAAGAAACTCGAAGCCGGCATCCTGCGCGGCGACGTGGTCAAGGGTGGCAAGCGGATCGACGGCCGTGACACCACCACCGTGCGCCCGATCGTGGCCGAAACCGGCCTGCTGCCGCGGACCCACGGGTCTGCCCTGTTCACCCGGGGCGAGACCCAGGGTCTGGTCGTGACCACGCTGGGCACCGGCGACGATGAACAGTTCATCGACGCGCTGCACGGCAATTTCAAATCGAACTTCCTGCTGCATTACAACTTCCCCCCCTATTCGGTGGGCGAGGTTGGCCGCGTGGGTTCGCCCGGCCGTCGTGAGATCGGTCATGGCAAACTGGCTTGGCGTGCGCTTCAGGCGGTGCTGCCGGCGCCGACCGACTTCCCCTATACCATCCGCGTGGTGTCCGAGATCACCGAGTCCAACGGTTCGTCCTCGATGGCATCGGTCTGCGGCGGGTCGCTGTCGATGATGGATGCGGGCGTGCCGCTGAAATCCGCCGTTGCCGGTGTGGCCATGGGCCTGATCCTGGAAGACGACGGATCCTATGCGGTTCTGACCGACATCCTGGGTGACGAGGACCACCTGGGCGACATGGACTTCAAGGTGGCAGGTACCGAAAACGGCATCACCTCGCTGCAGATGGACATCAAGGTTGCGGGCATCACGCCCGAGATCATGGAGAAAGCCCTGTCGCAGGCCAAGGATGGGCGGATGCACATCCTGGGCGAGATGAACAAGGCGCTGTCGGGCGCTGCCGACTTCTCGGTCCATGCACCGCGCATCGAGACCATGCAGATCCCCACCGACAAGATCCGCGAAGTGATCGGTTCGGGCGGCAAGGTGATCCGCGAGATCGTCGAAGTGTCGGGCGCCAAGGTCGATATCAACGACGATGGCATCATCAAGATCGCCTCGCCCAACGGCGACTCGATCAAGAAGGCCTATGACATGATCTGGTCCATCGTGGCCGAGCCCGAAGAGGGTCAGATCTATACCGGTAAAGTCGTGAAGATCGTCGATTTTGGCGCCTTCGTGAACTTCTTTGGCAAGCGTGACGGCCTGGTGCACGTGTCCCAGATCGAAAACCGCCGCCTGAACCATCCCTCGGACGTTCTGAAGGAAGGTCAGGAAGTGAAGGTCAAGCTCTTGGGCTTTGACGATCGCGGCAAGGTGCGCCTGTCGATGAAGGTTGTCGATCAGGAAACCGGCGAAGAGATCGTTCCGGAAAAGAAAGAGGCCTCTGAGGCGGAATAAGCCTCTGGTCTTGCACAGACGGAAAGGCCCGGACATTCCGTCTGGGCCTTTTCCATTCGGGCCGCGCGTTGGACAGGCGGCGACAGGGAGGTCCGGCATGGATCTGATCGGTTTCGTCATTCATCTGGAACGCGCCAAGGACCGGCGCGCGCAGGCCGAGGCGCTGGTGGCGCAACTGCCCTACGCTTCGCTGCTGCCTGCGGTCGATGGTGCGGCACTGGCGCCAGAGGCGCGGGGCCGGGCCTTTCGGCCCGGGATCCTGCAACCCGCTTATCCCTTTGACCTGCGTCCGGGCGAGATCGGTTGTTTCCTTAGCCACCGCGCCGCCTGGTCTCGGCTGGTTGAGAGCGAAGCGGAGGCCGCGCTGATCATCGAGGATGACATGGCGTTGGAGTCGGGCTTTGCCGATGCGCTGGCGCTGGCGCAGCGCCATGTGGCGCAGATGGGCTATATCCAGTTTCAAACTCGTCCGGTGACCGCGCCCGCGATAGATCAGCAAGGGCAATCCGTGTTGATGCAGCCCGAATTGACACCGCTGCGCACCTCGGGCCAGCTGGTGGCGCGCTGGGCGGCGGAACGGCTGCTGGCCCTGACTGAACCATTTGACCGGCCGGTCGACACGTTCCTGCAAATGCACTGGCATACCGGGCTGCGGCTGGGAGTGGTCAGCCCTTCGGGCCTCACAGACCGCACCGGAGCCATCGGAGGCAGCACTATCGGTGCGAAAAAGAGCCTGGGTGAGCGGTTGACCCGCGAATGGCATCGCGCGCGCTATCGTGCGGCGGTGCGGCGGCGGTCACGCGGCTGAAGGCGCCTTAGCGCAGGCGCCATTCCTCCCAGATGAACGGGTAACACCAGGCGCAGTCATGGGTTTCCCCCAGCCGCGCGCAGATCGCCGCGCGGGTGTCGATCAGCGCCGGTTCGAACAGGTGAAACTGGACTTGCAGCCGCGCGATGCGGGGCATCAGCCCGCTGTCCAGCAGGGCAGGCAGCAGATCGTATTCGCCGCCTTCGATATTGATCTTCATCAGATCGATCCGGTCCAGCCCCAGCTCGGCAAAGACTGCGCCGACTGGGTGCACCGGCGCCGTGAGCGCGCCGCCCTGACCGCCAAAGGCCGAGGAGGCATCGCCATCGTCGCTGAGCGTCAGGGTACCCTCGGCCCCGCCCATGGCGAAATCATGCACCGAAACATTCGGCATGTCGGCGTATTTCGCCCTCAGCGCATTGGCAAATCGGGGGTGAGGTTCGAACACATGTACCCGCGCCTGGGGTTGAACGGACAGGATCAGATCGGCCCAGCCACCCTCGAACCCGCCCACATCCAGAACCACAGCCCCGGGGGCAAGATCGTCATAGGTATGAAACCGCGTCTTCAGCGCATTGTCGGTGCGCCAGGCCTTGAGCCCGGCATAATGCTCGGCCTTCCAGGGGTTGCGGCGCAGGTCGAGCCAGCGTTTCAAAGAGGCCATGGCAAAGGTCTTTCTATCGTTGACGGGCGCAGGTCACCCCGCGCCCGCGATGGGCTTAGCCCGGGTTCTTTGCAAACCGCAGATAAGGCAGTTTGATGTCCAGCGCACCGTATTTTTCTTCGGCGGCGGCATTGTCCAGCGCTAGCGAGACAATCACGTCCTGCCCGATTTCCCAGTTGGCTGGCGTGGCCAGCGGCTGCTGATAGGTGCGCTGCAGCCCGTCAAGTGCGCGCAGCACCTCTGCAAAGTTGCGCCCGACCGACATCGGGTAGGTCATCGACAGTTGCAGTTTCTTGTCGGGGCTGATGATAAAGACCGAGCGTACCGTGGCGCTGTCGGCAGGGGTGCGACCGTCGGGCAGATAGGCGTCGGCGGGAAGCATGTCAAAGGCCTTGGAGACCGCCAGACCTTCGTCGGCGATGATCGGAAAGCCGGCGGTGGCGCCGGCAAAGCTTTCGATGTCACCCTTCCATTTCTTGTGATCTTCGACGCCGTCGACCGAAACGCCGATCACCTTGGTGTTGCGTTTGGTCCATTCATCGGCCAGTTGCGCCACGGCGCCGAACTCGGTGGTGCACACCGGGGTGAAATCCTTGGGATGCGAGAAGAGGATGGCCCAGCTGTCGCCGATCCAGTCATGGAACGCGATACGCCCCTTGTCGGTATCGGCCTCGAAATTGGGAACGATATCGTTGATGCGCAAACCCATGGGGATCTCCTTTGCTGTGAGTGCGAGTCAGTCGCGTCCAATCTAGCGACTGGTCCACCCGGTTACATCACCCGCGACAAGGTGCCGCCACTAGAATTCTGTGCGGCGACAAAATTTGATCAAATTTTGCGGCCGCCCCTTGCCGCGCGCTGTCATGGGTGACACAGTTGCCCCGATTCTCGACCGTCCGGTCGAAAACCGTCTGATCAGGAGAGGCAGACATGATCGAAAAGCGTGATTTCTATATCAACGGCGCCTGGGTTGCGCCTGCCGTCAGCAACGATTTCCAAGTCATCAACCCGTCGACCGAAGAACCCTGTGCCGTCATCTCCCTCGGCTCCGAGGCAGATACCAATGCCGCCGTCGCCGCCGCCAAGGCAGCACTGCCGGGATGGATGGCAACCCCCGTCGCCGAGCGCATCGCCCTGGTCGAAAAGCTGATCGAGATCTACCAGACCCGTGGCGAGGATCTGGCACAGGCGATGTCGCTGGAAATGGGCGCGCCCATCGACATGTCGCGCAGCCAACAGGTGGGCGCGGGCACGTGGCACCTGAAGAACTTCATCCGCGCTGCCAAGGCGTTTCAGTTCGAGCGCCCGTTGGGCGATCATGCCCCCAATGACCGCATCATCTACGAGGCGGTGGGCGTCGCGGCGCTGATCACGCCCTGGAACTGGCCGATGAATCAGATCACGCTCAAGGTCGGCGCCGCCGCCATCGCGGGCTGCACCATGGTCCTGAAACCCTCCGAGCAAAGCCCGCTAAACGCGATGATCTTTGCAGAGATGATGGACGAGGCGGGCTTCCCGCCGGGTGTGTTCAACCTGGTGAATGGCGATGGCGCGGGCGTGGGTTCGCAGCTTTCATCGCATCCCGATATCGACATGGTCAGCTTCACCGGCTCGACCCGAGCGGGCACCGCGATCTCCAAGGCGGCTGCCGATACGCTCAAGAAAGTGCATCTGGAACTGGGCGGCAAGGGCGCCAACGTGATCTTTGCCGATGCCGATGACAAGGCGGTCAAGCGCGGCGTGCTGCACATGATGAACAATACCGGCCAGAGCTGTAACGCGCCCAGCCGTATGCTGGTGCAACGTCCGATCTACGATCAGGCGGTCGAAACCGCCGCCGAAGTGGCCAGCAAGGTCACCGTGGGCAACGCACTGGACGAAGGCCGCCATATCGGCCCGGTGGTGAACGAACTGCAATGGTCCAAGATCCAAGACCTGATCCAGAAGGGCATCGACGAAGGCGCCCGCCTGGTCGCGGGTGGCACCGGCCGGCCCGAGGGGTTGAACAAGGGCTATTATGTGCGCCCCACCGTGTTTGCGGATGCCAACAACCAGATGACCATCGCGCGCGAAGAGATCTTTGGCCCGGTCCTGACCATGATCCCCTTCGATACCGAGGAAGAGGCGATCGAGATCGCAAATGACACGCCCTACGGGTTGACCAACTATGTGCAGACGCAGGACGCCGCCCGCGCAAACCGTATGGCGCGCGCGCTGCGCTCTGGCATGGTCGAGATGAACGGCCAATCCCGTTCCGCCGGGTCGCCCTTTGGCGGCATGAAACAGTCCGGCAACGGGCGCGAGGGCGGCGTCTGGGGCTTGGAAGACTTCCTTGAGGTCAAGGCTGTCGGCGGCTGGGCTGCCGAGTAGATCGCAGCAGAACATGCCTTCGTCCGCGCGGGTCTTTGTCGTGCGGGCGGGAGCCTCCGGCGGGAGTATTTGCAAACCAGAAAGAAGCAGCAGCGAAATAGCTTCTTTCTGGTTGAAAATACTCCGGGGGTCTGGGGGCTGGCCCCCAGTTCCATCCTATGACCCCAGCAAGTGCCGGTCGACCATGCGCTGAACCATCGGCGCGAAATGGTCGAAATCTGGGGTTTCCATATCGGCTCGCTTGCCGGCCTCGTCCAGATAACGGACCTGAATGATTGCCTCGATGTTCGGGTTTCTTTCGAACTCGGCCACCTCTTCGGTACTCATCGGGCCACCCTGCAACTCCAGCGTATGGACCGAGGCGGGTGACAGGCGCGCGAAATATGCTGGCTTGGTGGCACAGAGATAGCGTTTCGCGGCCACGTGATATTTCACGCAATCGGTGATCACTGGCGGGAAGAACGGCGCCAGCACCGCCTCGCCCGCATCCTCGTGGTGGCGGTCTTCGGTGTCATCGGGGTGATAGGTGCCGAATTCCGAGGTGAAATGCCCGATATCATGCAAGAGAGCACCGACGATGATTTCCTCGGGCAGGCCGTTTTGCTCGGCAATGGTGGCGCCTTGCAGCATGTGCTGGGCCATGGTCACCGGCTCTCCCAGATATTCCTCGCCTCCCCGTCGGGCGAAGATGTCGGCAAGGAACGCGACGATGTTGTCGCGGTTTAGAGCCGTGAAATCAGGGTTCATTCCGCGGCCTCCAGCCCGGCGGCCTCCATTGCGGCTAGGGTCGAGAGGAGCCCGTCCTTGTCGGCGTAACACCCTTGCAGCCAGCGCGAGCCAGCACCGGAATAGCCGGTGCGTGCATGCAGGACACGGGTGTTGTCGACGATGAAGCTCTCGCCCGGTTCCAGCTTGAACGTGACCCCCATCTCCGGGTCGTCGATGAGCTCGGCCAGTTGGCGATAGGCGGCGTAATAGGCCTCCATCTTGTCAAAGGGGATATCCACGAAGGGGGCCGACGAGCGGTTGTTGAAACGGATGGCCATCAGTTGACCGTCGGGTGACAGTTCGATCATCGGACGCCGCGCGCGCAGGCAGACGCCGCCAGATCCCCGGTATTCGAAGCGCGCTGGATAGCCTGCAAGCAGCGCGAACCCTTCGGGATTGGCGTCCCGCAACCGCTCTGCTGCGCGAAAGCCGTCGACGACGATACTGTCGCCGCCCTCGGCGCTGTTTTCCAGGCAGTAGAGGATTTGCAGCGTCGGCACCGGATCGCGATAGGGGTTGTCAGTATGGGCCTGAAGGCCCAGCCCGGTATAGGCAAGGTTGGTGGGGTTCACCTCGGTTCGCACCTCGAAATAGCGGCCATAATTGGTTTCGCGCACATAGCCGAAAAGGTCGGCCACCTTGAGCAAGGCGCCCGGTTCGGCGGGGCCGCCTGTCAGTCGGGCAAAGCCGAATTCGGCCACTGCCGCCAGCCAGTCGCGCTTGACCGCCGGATTGGCGTGCACGGCGGTCCAGTCGGCGCCGGGCGCGGCGATGCCGCCTTGCCATGTGGTGATGCCGGGGGCGGTCCATCCGATCGGATGAACCTGATTCCGGTCATAGGCATGCGCGACCAGCCAGTCGGCGGGATAGACGACGGTCTTGTTCTCAGGTTGAAAGGTCACCGAAAGCGCTCCATCAGCCAACGAGGCCGCGCCGATACTCAGATTGGCGGGAATGTCGCCGATGGTGATCAGGCGCTGGCCATTGTCGGGCGCGCGGGTCTCCGGGTCCAGCGCATTGTCGCGCAGCCAGATCGCGTGAAACCGGGTGATGGTGCTATCGGCAAGTTCAAGGGTGACGATCTGGTCAGAATGGGTGACCTGGCGCAGCATGAGGTCTCTCCTTTGTCGCGTATTTGCTGGCTTGAGAGATAGCGTGCCAAATGGCATCAAGACAGCTATCCCTTCTTTTGGCTTAGGGTTAGAAAAATCTATGGGAAAAACACCAATCGGCTTACCGCCACTTGATTGGCTGCGGGTATTCGAAGCTGCTGGCAGGCTGGGCGGATTCTCGGCCGCGGCGCGGGAATTCGGGTTGACCCAGGCGGCGGTCAGCCAGCGGATCGGCAATCTCGAGGCGTGGCTGGGAAGGGCGCTGTTCGTGCGTGGACCGCGCGGGGTGACTCTGACGGTCGAAGGAGAGAGTTATCTGCCGCTGGTGCAGGAAAGCTTGTCGGCACTGGCACGCAGCACCGAGGACCTATTTGGCACCGTTCCGACCGAGTTACGGGTGGCGGGCCTTGCCTCGCATGTCGAGGCGTTGGTGGTGCCGCGCGCGGCGGCCTTTCTGGAAGCTCATCCTGGGGTGCGATTGATGACCGACTCCGCCGCCCGCCGCATCGGGCTGGACGCAGAACGGACCTGGCTGCAAATCCGGTTCGGGCGTGGTGTCTGGCCCGGGCGCGAGGCGCTGCTGATCGCGCCCGAGATACTGGCGCCGATGGCGGCGCCGGGGCAGGGGTGGGATGCGGGTATCATCGATCTGCGCGGAGAGCGGCCCGGCTGGAGCGACTGGGCGCGGCTGACAGGCGCGATGCCCCGAGGCCCGGCCTGGCTGAGTGTCGATTCGATGGGCCACGCGCTGGCGGCCGCCGAACAAGGGATCGGGGTGGCTTTGGGCTCGCTGCCGCTGGCGCGCGCGGCGCTGGACGCGGGTCGGCTCTGCCAGTTGAAAGCGCCTCGGATGCCGACGCGGGACGGGTATTGGCTGACCTGGCCCAGCGATCGTCTGACTGCGCGGCGTCAGCGCGCCCTCATCGAGGGGCTTCTTGCTGTTCTGACCGGAGAGGGCGCCTAGCCACGCATGCGCCGCAACCGGTCCGATATCGCCTGCATCAAGCCACCGATCACCAAGCCCCAGACGGCGGCGTTGAGCCCAAGGATGGTGATGCCCGACGCGGTGATCAGAAAGGTGGCGGCGGCGGCTTGGCGATAATCGGGCTCTTCCAGTGCCGCCAGCGTCGAGCCGGCAAAGACACCCAGCAGCGCCACGCCCGCAACGGTTCCCAGAACCAGCGCGGGGGCCAGTGCCGCAAATCCGGCGATGACCCCGGCAAAGAGGCCCAGTACGCAATAGAACAGCCCGCCCATGACAGCCGACCAATAACGTTGTGCGCTGTCCGGGTGGCTCTCTTCGTTGGCGCACATGGCGGCGGTGATTGCTGCCAGACAGGTGGCCGGAGACCCGAAGGGTGCGGATAGTACGCTGGCGAGACCGACCCCGCTCACCAGCGGAGCCGGGCGCGGCTGATAGCCATAGGCACGCAGCACCGCCAGACCGGGCACGTTCTGGGTCGCCATGGTGACGATGAAAAGCGGCAGCGCGATATTGGTCAGCGCCTCCAGCGAAAAGACCGGGGTGACCCAGACCGGCGCGGCAATCAGTGTTTCGGGCGCCGGAATGTCAAAGCCCGCATTGACGGTGACGACCAGCGCCCCGGCGACCACAGCGGCGGGTACTGCAAAGGGGCGGCTGACCTGGCTGACGATGAACCAGGTCAGGAGGATCGGCAGGGCGAGAAAAGGTATCTCTGCCAGCGCCTGAAACGGGCGCAGGCAAAGCGAGAACAGCACCCCCGCCAGCATTGCCTGGGCGATCGGTCCGGGGATTGCGGCGGTCAACCGGCTGAGCGGACGCCACCAGGCCGCGATCACGGTCATTGCACCCGCCAATATGAACCCGGCCACAGCTCCGCCGAACCCATCCTCGGGTATCGACGACACCGCCAGCAACGCGGCGCCCGGCGTAGACCACGCGACAGAGACGGGCGTCTTCGTCCAGAGGCTCAGCACTATCCCGGTGAGGCCCATCGAGAGCGCCGCGAACATCAGACCCGAGGCTGCTTGCGCAGTATCCGCGCCAACCCCTGCCAGACCCTGCAAGACGATCGGAAACGAACTGAAAAAACCGACGATAGCCACGACGAGGCCGGTCGAGACGGTTTGCATCGGAGGTCTGGAGGTCATGGAAACTCTCTGTCGCCCTTTGGGCCAATCTTGCCTTGCGGCAGAGAGTGCGGTCTGGGTCGCCGGGTTGCAACCCGGAACGCGCTGGTCAGAAGTCGATGGCGATGCCCTTTTTCTCCCAGTCGCCGTAACGGGCCGGGTCGGGTCCGTCGCGCCCTCCCAGCTCCTTGGGCAGCGGCTTGGCCTCGGCCTCGGCCTTGCGGCGGCGTTCCTCGGCCTCGGCGAGGGCGCGTTGGGCGGCGGGGGGCAGGTCTGTGCGCGGCTCGCTCATGGCTTTGCTGTTCCTTTCGGTCTGGTATCCTGATACACGCCCGCGTCCGCCCTTGGCAATGCGGGCGGATGGTCACAACCGGACGAGGCACCCCATGGCGGACAGCGCGACCCAGGCGCGGCAGAGCGCGATCTATCTGCTCGACCAGATTTTGGGCGAGGGGCGGCTGTTGTCCGAATGCCTCGGCGCCGGTGCACTGGACCGGTTGCCGCCCGAGGAACGCGCGCGCGCCCAGCGGCTGACGCTTGACACCCTGCGCGGGCTGGAACGTGCCGACCGGCTGCTGAAACCGCACCTGCAAAAGGCGCCGCCGCTGAGCGTGCGCAATGCGCTGCGGTTGGGGACAGTTGAACTGGCCCATGGCGAGGCCGCTCATGGCGTGGTGCATTCCATGGTCGAGATTGTCGGCCGCTCGCGCCGGCACGGGCGGCTCAAGGGGCTGGTCAACGCGGTACTGCGCAAGGTGGCCGCTGATGCGCCAGCTAACTGGGCGCGGCTACGGGTCCCGCGCCTGCCGCGCTGGCTGCGCGATCCGCTGGTTCAGGCTTGGGGCGCACCTGCCGTCGCGGCGATGGAGGTCGCGCATTTCGCGGGCGCTCCACTTGACCTGACGTTGAAACCCGGGGCGTCCGCGCCGGGCGGAGAGGTGCTGCCGACCGGTTCGGTGCGCCTGCATGATGCGGGGCAGGTCTCGGCCCTGCCGGGCTTTGCCACCGGTGACTGGTGGGTGCAGGATGCCGCCGCCGCGCTGCCGGTACAGCTCCTCGATCCGCAACCGGGCGAGATCGTGCTGGACCTGTGTGCCGCTCCGGGCGGCAAGACCATGCAACTGGCCGCCGCGGGGGCGCGGGTCACCGCGCTCGATATCTCCGAAGGGCGGATGGCACGCGTGCGCGAGAACCTCGCCCGCACAGGGCTGAGCGCCGAAACCGTGGTGGGCGATGCGCTGGAGCAGGGCGGCCAGTATGACGCGGTGCTGCTGGACGCGCCCTGTTCGGCCACCGGCACCATCCGCCGTCACCCCGATCTGCCGCTGGCCAAGGACGGGTCCGAATTCGGCGCGCTGATCGAGTTGCAGGCACAGATGATCGCCCATGCATGGACGCTGGTCAAACCCGGCGGGCGCATGGTGTTCTGCACCTGTTCGCTGTTGCCGGACGAGGGCGAGGTGCAGGTCGAAGAGGCGCTGACGCTCTATCCCGATATGGCTGTTGACCGCGCTGCGCTGGACCTGCCCGGCATCGACCCGGCCTGGATCACCGAAGAGGGCGGTCTGCGCCTGCGCCCCGATTACTGGCCCGAAAGGGACGGTATGGACGGCTTCTACATGGCTGTTCTGCGCAAGGCAGCCGACGGTCCGGAATAAACGGTGACTTGCGGCGACGGTGCCGCTATCCTCCGCCACAAACGCCAAAGAGCGTGAGAGGCAGAGCGTATGTTCGGTTCGCATAGCATGGCCAGCAGGTGGGCACGGTTCCAGAACCGTCTCTATGCGCGCCTCAGTCAGCGGCACAAATCGGTCCGCGCCTTTGTCTCGCAACCCGAACCGCGCACCATCGGTTCATATGCCCGGGGGCGGCAGCTGGTGGCGGGCAATCTGCTGTTTGCCGGCTATCTGGTCGAATCCCAAAGCAGCGGCCTGTGGGAGGTCGAGGCGCCTAACGGGGCCTTTGACGACGAGCGTCAGGGCTTTGCCTGGCTCGACGATCTGGCCGCCGTGGGCGACGTGCGTGCGCGTGAAAAGGCGCAGCGCTGGCTGTTGGGGTGGATCGAGGCGCATGGGCGCGGGCGCGGTCCCGGCTGGACACCCGAGCTGACCGGGCGGCGCGTCATCCGCTGGATCAACCACGCCCCGTTCCTGCTTCGCGGCGTCGAGCCGGAGCAAAGTCATGCGTTCTTTCGCTCGCTGGGCCAACAGACCTGGTTCCTGTCAAAACGCTGGCCCGGCGCCAAGCCGGGTCTGGGCCGGTTCGAAGCGTTGACAGGGGTCATCTATGCCGGGCTTGCGCTGGAGGGGTTGGAGGAACTGGCCGACCCGGCGGTGCGGGCGCTGGCGCGCGATTGCAACAGCCAAATCGACAAGGAGGGTGGTCTGCCCACCCGCAATCCCGAGGAACTGCTTGAGGTGTTTACCCTGCTCAACTGGGCCACCGCAGCGCTGCACGAGGCAGGACGCGGCGCGCCGCATGCGCAGACCGAGGCAATCGAGCGGATCGCACCGACCCTGCGCGCCTTGCGCCATGCGGATGGGCAACTGGGTCGTTTTCACGGCGGTGGGCGCGGGCTTGAAGGGCGGTTGGATCACGCACTGGCGGCCAGCGGTGTGAAGCCGGTCCATGCCGAGGGGCTGTCGATGGGCTATGCCCGCCTGTCGGGTGGGCGCACCAGTGTCATCGTCGATGCCAGTGTGCCGCCACGCGGTGCCGCCTCCTATAACGCGCATGCCTCGACCCTGGCGTTCGAGCTGACTTCTGGCCGCCGTCCGCTGATCGTCAATTGCGGTTCGGGCATCAGTTTCGGGGTGGAATGGCGCCGGGCCGGGCGCGCCACGCCGTCTCATTCCACCCTTTGCCTCGACGGGTTCTCGAGCGCACGCCTGGCCGACCCCGAGCGCGGCACCGGGCTGGAGGCACTTATCGAAGGCCCGACACAAGTGCCGGTCGAGATTTCGGAAATGACCGACGGTATCCGCTTTCAGGGCGGTCATGATGGCTATGCCAAGGTTTTCGGCCTGACTCATGCCCGCACGCTGGAGTTGAGCCATGACGGGCGCGGTCTGGTGGGCGAGGACATGCTGCTGGCGATGGACGATGGCGCCAAGCGCCGGTTTGACAAGGCGATGGACGCCTCGGTGCTGGCAGGGGTCGGATTCGACCTGCGCCTGCATCTGCACCCTGAGGTGGACGCGGCGGTCGATCTGGGGGGCGCGGCGGTGTCGATGGCCCTCAAAAGCGGCGAGATCTGGGTTTTCCGCCATGATGGCAAATATAAATTGTCATTGGAGCCAAGCGTTTATCTTGAAAAGACCCGCCTGAAGCCGCGCGCGACAAAACAGATCGTTCTATCCGGGCGCGCAATGGAGTATGCGACCCGCATCCGGTGGACGCTGAGCAAGGCGCAGGACACCGCGATTGCCATTCGCGACCTGAACCGGGACGAACCCGAATTCGACTGATCCGCATAAGGACCCCGAGCAAATGACCGACCTTTCCCCCGTGCGCCGCGCGCTTCTTTCCGTTTCCGACAAGACCGGACTGATCGAGCTGGGCCAGGCCCTCGCCGCGCGCGGGGTCGAGCTGTTGTCGACGGGCGGTACCGCCAAGGCGCTGCGCGACGCGGGCCTGACGGTGCGCGACGTGGCCGAGGTGACGGGTTTCCCCGAGATGATGGATGGCCGGGTCAAGACCTTGCACCCGATGGTGCATGGCGGCCTGCTGGCGCTGCGCGACAATGCCGAGCATGTGGCGGCGATGGAGCAGCACGGCATTTCGGGCATCGACCTGCTGGTCGTCAATCTCTACCCGTTCGAGGCGACCGTGGCCAAGGGCGCCGAGTATGATGATTGTATCGAGAATATCGACATCGGCGGCCCGGCGATGATCCGTGCAGCGTCCAAGAACCACGCCTTTGTCAACGTGGTGGTGGATGTCGCGGATTATGACGCTCTGCTGGCCGAAATGGCGGCCAATGACGGCCAGACCTCTTATGCCTTCCGCCAGCGGCTGGCGCAGACCGCCTATGCCCGCACCGCCGCTTATGACGCCGCGGTCAGCAACTGGATGGCGGCTCAACTGGCGCTGGAGGCGCCGCGCCGCCGCGCCTTTGCCGGCGAGCTGAAACAGACCCTGCGCTATGGCGAGAACAGCCACCAGCAGGCGGCGTTCTATACCGATGGTTCGAACCGTCCGGGCGTGGCCACCGCGCGGCAGCTTCAGGGCAAGGAGCTGAGCTATAACAACATCAACGATACCGATGCCGCGTTCGAGCTGGTGGCCGAATTCGCGCCCAAAAACGGCCCGGCCTGCGCCATCATCAAGCATGCCAACCCCTGCGGTGTGGCGCTGGGGGCCACCCTGTCCGAGGCCTATCAGAAAGCGTTCGACTGCGACCGCACCAGCGCCTTTGGCGGGATAGTGGCGCTGAACCAACCGCTGGACGCCGAGACCGCTGGCAAGATCGTCGAGATCTTTACCGAGGTGGTGATCGCCCCAGGTGCATCGGAAGAGGCCATCGCGATCTTTGCCGGCAAGAAGAACCTGCGCCTGTTGCTGACCGACGGCCTGCCCGATCCGCGCCAGCCCATCGTGGCGATGAAACAGGTGGCCGGCGGCATGCTGGTGCAGGACAAGGATGTGGGCCATGTCGATCTGGCCGACCTCAAGGTGGTGACCAAGAAGGCCCCGTCTGACGCTCAGATGGCCGATCTGCTGTTTGCTTGGAAGGTCGGCAAACACGTCAAGTCTAACGCGATCGTCTATGTCAAGGACGGCGCCACCGTGGGTGTCGGCGCGGGTCAGATGAGCCGGCTGGACAGTGCCAATGTGGCCGCCGCCAAGGCGCAGCGCATGGCGACCGAACTGAGCCTGCCCGAAAGCCCGGCCAAGGGCTGTGTCGTGGCTTCGGATGCGTTTTTCCCGTTCCCCGACGGTTTGCTTGAGGCGGCCGCGGCAGGGGGCGCTTGCGTGATCCAGCCCGGCGGCTCGATGCGCGACGACGAGGTGATCAAGGCCGCGGACGAGGCGGGTCTGGCCATGGTCTTTACCGGCATGCGCCATTTCCGGCACTGATGCGCGCCCGGCTCCTCTTCTGGTCCGCCTTCTGGGCCTTTCTGATTGACCAGATCAGCAAATATCTGGTCGTGCACGTCATGGACGTTGCCCATCGCGGCAGCATCGAGGTGCTGCCGCCGTTCCTGACCTTTCGCTATGGCGAGAATCGTGGCATCAACTTTGGCCTGTTCCAAGGTGAGGGCGATGCCGCGCGCTGGATACTGATTGGCCTGTCGCTGGCGATCTGTGCGGTCGTTTTGGTCTGGTTGTCGAGGGGGCGCCCGTCGCGGTGGATGCTGATCGGAGGCGGGCTGCTGATTGGCGGTGCGCTCGGAAACGTGATCGACCGGTTGCTCTATGGCTATGTCCTCGATTTCCTCAACATGTCCTGCTGTGGTATCGACAACCCATATGTGTTCAACGTGGCCGATATCTTTATCTTTGCCGGTGCGGCGGCGCTGATCCTGATGGATGGCAAAAAGCCCTCGTGACGGGGGCGTGGATATGCGATAAAACCCGACGAAACAGGCAGGAGATGACCATGCGCGCGCCGCTGGCTTTGATCGTGATCGCGACCGCCCTGGCGGTATCGGGCTGCTCCAGCAAGGGGCTGCGCGATATCCGTTCGCAGGGGACCGGACCCGACGAGTTCGCCATCATGCCGGTGAAGCCCTTGACCCAGCCCAAGGATTTCAACGTGTTGCCCGCACCGACGCCGGGCGGCGCCAACCTGACCGATCCGACGCCCGCCGCCGATGCGGTGGTGGCGCTGGGTGGCCGGGAAACCGCGCTGCAGGCCGGTGGCGGCATTCCGGCCTCGGATCAGGCGCTGGTGAATGCTTCCAGCCGCTATGGCGTGCCCGCCAATACCCGCACCGCGCTGGCCACCGAAGACGCCGAATTCCGCAAGCGTCAGGGGCGCTGGACCCGTATCCGGTTGTTCCCGGTCGATCGCTATGAGCAGGCCTATCGCAAGGAAGCGATCAACCCGTTCAACCAGAACGAGCGCTTCCGCCGGGCCGGGGCCGCGACGCCCTCGGCGCCGCCGGAAAGTGAATAATCCTTAATTTTACGTCAGCGCGTCTTGAACCTTGCCGGGCCTGCCGTAGGTTGTCGGCTAGCGATACGGAGGATGCGCATGGTCCGAGCTTTTGCTCTTGTTGCCGCTTTTGTCTCGGCTGCGCCGCTCTGGGCGGCGCCCGAGGGGCGAGAGGCGGTCACCACTTTTACCCTGCAAAACGGTATGGATGTTGTCGTGATCGAAGATCACCGCGCCCCCGTGGTACAGCAGATGGTCTGGTACCGGGCCGGATCGGCGGACGAGCCGGTGGGCGCCTCGGGGGTGGCTCATTTCCTGGAACACCTGCTGTTCAAGGCGACCGACACGATGAAGGCCGGTGAACTCTCGGCCACCGTGGCGGCCAATGGCGGTGCCGACAACGCCTTTACCTCGTATGACTATACCGCCTATTTCCAGCGGGTCGCGTCCGATCGACTGGAACTGATGATGCGGATGGAGTCGGATCGTATGCGTAACATCCGCCTGACCGAACGCGATATCGAGACAGAGCGCGACGTGATCCTGGAGGAACGCAACCAGCGCACCGAGAACAACCCGCGCGCGTTGTTTGGTGAGCAAATGGATGCGGCCCAGTTCCTCAACCACCGCTACGGCGTCCCGGTGATCGGCTGGAAACACGAGATGGAAACGTTGGACATGCAGGATGCGCTGTCCTTCTACCAGACCTATTACGCGCCCAACAACGCCATCCTGATCGTGACCGGCGATGTCGAGCCCGATGAAGTGCGCGCGTTGGCCGAGACCTATTATGGCGTGATCCCGGCAAACCCCGACCTGCCCGAACGCTTCCGCAGCCAGGAGCCGCCGCAAACCGCTGCGCGGCGCCTGACCTTCAAGGATGCGCGGGTGGCTCAACCCTATGTTCACCGCTCTTATCTGGCACCCGAGCGTGATGCTGGCGCCCAGGAAACCGCGGCCGCGCTTTATCTGTTGGCCGAACTGCTGGGCGGTGGCACCACGTCCTACATGAACGAAAAGCTGCAATTCGACAGCCAGACCGCGATCTATACCGGCGCATTCTACAGCGGGCTTTCGCTGGACGACACCACCTTTGACATGATCGTGGTGCCGGCACAGGGCGTTTCCCTGTCCGAGGCCGAAGCGGCGATGGACAAGGTTTTGGCGGATTTTATTGCCGAAGGGGTGGATGCAGCCGATCTCGACCGGATCAAGATGAAACTGCGCGCGGCGCTGATCTATGAGCGCGACAATGTGGATGGGATTGGCAACCGCTATGGTGCCGCACTGGCCAGCGGTCTGACCATCGGTGATGTGCAGGCCTGGCCCGAGGTTTTGCAGGCGGTGACGGGCGACGAGATCATCGCTGCCGCAAGGTCGGTACTGCGGCCCGAGGTTTCGGTGACAGGCTGGCTGACCAATGTCGAGGAGGTGACCCAATGAAGGCGATCTTTGCTGCATTGACTGCCCTGATGCTGGCGTTGCCGGCCTGGGCCGAAGTCAAGATCCAGGAGGTCACCTCCCCCCAAGGCTACAATGCCTGGCTGGTCGAGGATCACGCGATCCCCTTTACCGCTTTGGAAATCTGGTTCCGTGGCGGTACCTCGCTCGATGCACCGGGCAAGCGGGGCGCGACCTATCTTATGACCGGCCTGATCGAGGAAGGGGCAGGAGAGCTGGATGCGCGTGCCTATGCCCGCAGGCTGGAAGAACTGGCCGCGAGCTTTGAATATGACGTGACCGACGACACGCTGTCGGTCTCGGCCCGATTCCTGACCGAGAACCGCGACGAGGTGATCGACCTATTGCGCACAACCCTGCACGCGCCGCGATTTGACCCCGAGGCCATCGAGCGGGTGCGCGCGCAGGTCCTGTCGGGACTGCGCTCGGACGAGACCGACCCGCACAGCATCGCTGGCGCCGCGCTCTCCGAGGCCGTCTATGGAGAACATCCCTACGCGACCGAGGGCAAGGGCACGGTGGACAGCGTCGCGGCGTTGACGCGCGACGATATATTGGCGGCCTTCAAGGGGGCCTTGGCACGTGACCGGGTCTATGTCGGCGCGGTGGGTGATATCACCGCCGAGGAACTGGGCGCGCTTCTCGATACGCTTCTCTCCGGCCTTCCGGAAACTGGCGCGCCGATCCCTGACCGGGCGCAGGTCAGCGTTCCCGGCCCGGTGCGGGTGGTCGATTTCGACACACCGCAGTCGGTGGCGCTGTTCATGCAGCCGGGGATCGACCGCGATGATCCTGATTTCTTTGCCGCCTATATTCTCAACCACATCATCGGCGGCGGCGGGTTCGAGAGCCGGCTGATGCAAGAGGTGCGCGAGAAGCGGGGACTGACCTACGGGGTCTATTCCTATCTGCTGCCCAAGGATCTGGCTTCGATTTACATGGGATCGGTGGCCTCGGCCAATGACCGGATCGCCGAGGCGGTGTCCGTCATACGCGATGTCTGGCGGGATGTGGCGGTTAATGGTGTGACGGCCAAGGAACTGGAGGATGCCAAGACTTATCTGACAGGTGCTTATCCGCTGCGTTTTGACGGCAATGGACGGATCGCCAATATCCTGGCCGGGATGCAGATACAGGGTCTGCCGATTGACTATATCGCCACCCGCAACGACCAGGTGAATGCGGTGACGCTGGAAGAGATCAACGCATTTGCCGCCGATTTCCTCGACCCCGATGGATTGAGCTTCACCGTGGTGGGCAAACCCGTGGGGCTGGAAGGAACCAACTGATCTCTGGCGCATCGGGTGCGGCGGGGCCGTTTTCCGATACGGAAAACGGGCCGGAAAACACATGTTTTCCGGCGCCCGCCCTGCGGGAGACGCGCCGGTTCAACCGCGCTTGGGCATCGCGCGCAGCATCTGGCCGATCATCTGACCCGCCCGGCCTGAGCCACGCTGATAGAGTGCACCGTCGACCGACAGAACCGTCCCGCTGATATAGGCGGCCATGTCCGAACTCAGGAACAGGCAGGCATTCGCCACATCTCGCGGCTCTCCCCAGCGGCCCAGCGGTACATCCGCCTTGAAGGTCTTCTCTGCTTCGGGGCTGGGGGCCAATCGCTTGGCGCCTTCGGTGCCTTCGATGAAGCCGGGCACGACCGAGTTCACCCGGATCCCCTCGGGTCCCCATTCCAGGCTCAGTGTGCGGGTGATCTGGTCGACACCTGCCTTCGCGGCGCAGACATGCGCCTGCCCCTCGTAGGGCAGCCAGGATTGCGGAGCCGAGATGTTGATGATGCTGGCGCCGGGGCGCTTGAGATGCGGATAGGCGCCTTTCATCACATGCACGGTACCCATCAGGTCGATGTCGATCACCGTCTTGAAGGCGTTGATCGACATGTCCGCCGTCAGCGCAGGAAAGTTGCCCGCCGCGCCAGAAACCAGCACATCGAATTCACCCAGTTGATCGCGGAACCCTTGCAGACCCTTGGCCACCGCCTCGGCATCGCGCACATCGAAGGATGCACCTATTGCCTCCTGCGCCCCTGCGGCGCGCAGTTCGGTCACGGTGTCGTCCACCTTGTCCTGGCTGCGGCTGGCAACCGCCAGCCGTGCACCGGCCTGAGCAAAGGCCAGCGCGATGCCGCGGTTGATGCCGCTGGTGCCGCCGATCACCACGACGGTCTTGCCGGTGAAATCCATGTAGAGCCTCCCTTGTGCAGGGATGCCCTATTCTCCGTAGGGCACCCAGATGTTCTTGATCTCGGTCGCAGCCTGAAGGAACCGCTTGCTGTGGTCCACGCCCCAGTCAAGGGACGTTGCGTTATTGACCCAGGTCCGTTTCAGGTTCCCTGCCGCCGCCTTTTCGATCTCGGCCGACAGGTCGGTCGACGAGAAGGACCAGACCGCATCCACGTTCAGGTGCGACGCCAGCGGTTTGGCCAGCTCCGCATGGCTGCCGGTCAGGATGTTGACCACGCCTGCCGGCACGTCCGAGGTGTCGAGGATCTGGTAGAAATCGGTGGCCGCCAGCGGATAGGGCTCGCTTGCCGCCAGCACAACGCGGTTGCCCATCGCAATCGCGGGCGCCATGACCGAGACAAGACCCAAGAGCGGCGCCTCGTCCGCGCAAAGCGCGCCGATCACGCCCACCGGTTCCTTCATCGCCAGCGCCACGCCCCGGATCGGCACGCCATGCACCTGCCCGTCATACTTGTCGGCCCAGGCGGCTGCGGTGAAGAGGCGCTGGATGCTGGCTTCAACTTCTTTTGCGCCACCGCGCTTGCCGGTCATCGCGTCGATATGATGGGCGAATTCGGCGGCGCGGACCGAAAGGTTTTCGCCGATGTAATAGAGGATCTGCGCGCGCAGATGCCCGGTGGTCTTTGCCCAACCCGAGGCGCCGGCGGCCGCCTCGACCGCGTTGCGCACGTCCTTGCGGTTGGCCAGCCCGACATGACCCAACAGGCCGGATTTACCCCAGACTGGTCGGGAATAGCCGCCATCGGGACGCGCCTGCTTGCCCCCGACATAAAGCTTCGCTGTCCGGTCGATCGGGTCAACCGGGGCGCCGTGGCCGGTGACGGGCTCGATCCTGGCCAGCGCCTTGCGCTTGCCCTTGGGCCGGGTATAGGCGGTCAGCCCCTCCCACCCGCCTTCACGGCCAAAGCCGCTTTCGCGGACACCGCCAAATCCGGCGGCGGCGTCAAACAGGTTGGTGGCATTCACCCAGACCACTCCCGCCACCAGCTTCGGTGCGATGTCGAGCGCCAGGTTTACATTCTCGGTCCAGACGGTGGCGGCCAGCCCATAGCGGGTGTTGTTGGCCAGTTCCACCGCCTCGGCCGGGGTGCGGAAGGTGGTCGAGACGAGGACGGGGCCAAAGATCTCTTCCTGCATCAGCGGGTCGCTGGTCGAAAGCCCGGTGATCAGGGTCGGTGGGTAATAGCAGCCGTTTTCGGGCAGGGTGCAAGCGGCATGGTGCACCGTGCCAGCCGTGTTGCTGGCGACCATTCGCTCTATGGTCTGCAACTGCACCGGATCCACCACCGCGCCCACGTCGATACACTTGTCGAGCGGATTGCCCAGCCGCAGCCCGTCCATCCGGCCGCGTAGCTTGGTGTGGAAGCGGTCGGCGATCCCCTCTTGCACCAACAGGCGCGACCCGGCGCAGCAGACCTGGCCCTGATTGAACCAGATCGCATCGACCAGCCCTTCGATGGCGCTGTCGATATCGGCATCGTCAAACACGATATAGGCCGACTTGCCCCCCAGTTCGAGCGTCAGCTCCAATCCGCGTCCGGCGGTGGCCTCGCGGATGCGGCGGCCCACTGCGGTTGAGCCGGTAAAGGCGATCTTCTCCACATCCGCCGCCACGATCATCTCGCCCACGGCGCCGTCACCGGTGACGATATTGACCACGCCCTTGGGCAGACCCGCCTGCTGGCAGATATCGGCAAACAAGAGCGCGCTGAGCGAGGTGTATTCTGCTGGTTTCAGCACCACGGTGTTGCCCATGGCGAGCGCCGGCGCGACCTTCCACGCCAACATCAACAGCGGGAAGTTCCAGGGGATGATCTGACCGCAGACGCCCAATGGTTCGGCATCGGGCAGCTCGCTCTCCATCAACTGGGCCATACCCGCATGATAATAGAAATGCCGCTGCGCCAGAGGGATGTCGATGTCGCGGCTTTCGCGGATCGGCTTGCCATTGTCGAGCGTTTCCAGCACCGCGAACAGACGGCTGTGTTTCTGCATCAGCCGAGCGATGGCATAGAGGTATCGCGCCCGGCCAGCGCCACCCAATGCGGCCCACTTGGGTTGCGCCTTGCGGGCGGCGGTAACGGCGGCATCCACATCGGTTTGGTTCGCCTGGGTCAGCGTGGCCAATACCTCGCCGGTGGCGGGGTTGCGGCTGTCGAACCCGTCGCCCGGCGTGGTAAAGGCTCCGTCGATGAAATGGCCGAACCGGTCACCCTGATCAACCAGCCAAGCCAGCGCCTCGGCGGCGCTTTCGGGGGCGGGACCGTATTCCATGGTGTTGAAGAGTTCCTTGATGCTCATAGCGGTGTCCTCGGTATCCGGGGGCCGTTTTCCGTCACGGAAAACGGGCCGGAATTTTTTCAAAATTCCGGCGCCTGTCGCGCCGGTCAGCCCATGGCATGGCGGTAGCCCGCCGAATAGGCGCCGGTCAGCTGATGTTCCAGCTGTCGCTCGATATCGCCCAGCAGCGACGAGGCGCCGAAGCGGAACAGGTCCGGTTGCAGCCAGCGGTCGCCCAGCTCGTCCTTGATCAGCGCCAGATAAACCAGCGCGTCCTTGGCCTTGGAGATGCCACCGGCCGGTTTGTATCCGACCCGGTATCCGGTGCGGTCGTAATAGTCGCGGATGGCGCGGATCATCACCAGCGAGACGGGCAGGGTGGCGTTGACGCTTTCCTTGCCGGTCGAGGTCTTGATGAAATCCGCCCCCGCCATCATGCAAACCAGGGAGGCGCGCGCTACGTTGCGCAACGACCCCAGCTCTCCGGTCGCCAGGATCGCCTTGACATGGGCATGGCCGCAGGCCGCGCGGAACGCCTTCATCTCGTCATAGAGCGCCTGCCAGTCGCCGGTCAGCACATGCCGCCGCGAGATCACGATGTCGATCTCTTCGGCGCCTGCTGCCACGCTTTCGCCGATCTCGGCCACCCGCAGGTGAAAGGGCGACAGGCCCGCCGGGAACCCGGTGCTGACGGCGGCCACCGGAATGCCGGTGCCCTTGAGCGCATCGACCGCGGTCTCGATCATGTCGTGATAGACGCAGACCGCGCCGGTGGTGATCGGCCCCATGCCGAGCGCCTCCAGCAGCGCGGGCGCCACCGGTTGCCGCGCCTTGGCGCAGAGGCGTCGCACCCGGCCCGCCGTGTCGTCGCCGGCCAGAGTGGTCAGGTCGATCATCGTGATCGCCTTCAACAGCCAGGCGGCCTGATAATCCTTTTTGACCGAGCGTCGTCCGGGCAGCGTCGCCGCCCGCCGCTCGATCGCCGAGGTATTGGCCTGCACCGCTCGGACCCAGTCGAGGTCCAGCTCCATGCCGGGGTTTCGCGGTTCGGTCACTTGCGGCAGATGCGCGGTGCGCTCAAGGCTCTGCGTTTCCATCGTCACTTCCTTTGGGAGGTTTGTGGCCAAGGTCGCATGACCTGCGACAGATTGGCAAGCGGAGGCAGGTGGGTCGCGACGTCAAGATTTTACCTTTCGGACAAATTTATCCTTTCTTGCGAATAATTCTCAATTGCGTTGACTTAGTTGAGAATGGTTCTCATATTCATCGGTATGAGAGTTGGATTTCGAGGTATGCGATGATTCGCCGTGGGTTCCTTGCTGTACTTGCCCTGACATGCAGCTTGCCTCTGGCCGTTTGGGCCGAGGCGCCGCTGCGTGTGGTGGCGACCACCGGCATGATTGCCGATGCCGCCCGCCAGGTCGGCGGCGATCTGGTCGAGGTGACCGGCCTGATGGGGCCGGGGGTCGACCCGCATGCCTATCGGCAGACCCGCAGCGATATTGTGGCCATGACCCGCGCTGATCTGGTGCTATGGCACGGGCTCTACCTCGAAGCGCAAATGGAAAGCTTTTTCCAGGATCTTGGGCGCAAGCGTCAGGTGGTTGCGGTGGCCGAGGGGATCGACCCCTCGCGCCTGCGCGCCCATGACGATTATGCCGACAAGTTCGACCCGCATGTCTGGATGACCCCGGATCTGTGGCGCGAGGTGGTGGCCGAGGTCGCGCGTGCCCTGACCGAGACCCGCCCCGAGGCCGCCGAGACATTTGCCGCCAATGCCGCCCGCCATATCGCCGATCTGGACCGGTTGTCGGGTTATGCCGAAACCGTTCTGGCCACGGTGCCCGAAAGCAAGCGGGTGCTGGTCACGGCGCATGACGCGTTTGGCTATTTCGGGCAGGCCTACGGGTTCGAGGTTCTGGGCGTTCAGGGCATCTCGACCCAGTCCGAGGCGGGGCTGAACCGCATCGCGGAACTGGTCGACACGCTGGTTTCGAGCAAGATCACGGCGGTCTTCGTCGAAAGCTCGGTCTCGGATCGCTCGGTCCGGGCGCTGATCGAAGGCGCCGCGGCGCAGGGGCATCAGGTACAGGTGGGGGGCGAGCTTTTCTCTGATGCGATGGGGCCTGACGGCTCTTATGAGGGGACCTATATGGGTATGCTCGATCACAACATCACCACCATCGCCGCCGCGCTGGGCGGACAGGTGCCGCCCCGTGGCATGGATGGCAAATTGTCGGCAGGGCTCTGAGCGATGATCGAACTGGCGGCAGATAAGGGTATCCGTCTGTCGGATGACACCATCGCCTCCAGCCCGCTGGCGGTGCGCGGGCTGACCGTGTCCTACGGGCAGAAGCCGGCCGTGTTTTCTGTGGACATGACAGTGCAGCCGGGCGCGATGACGGCGATCATCGGGCCGAACGGGGCGGGGAAGTCGACCCTGCTCAAGGCGGCGCTGGGCATCGTCAAACCGCTGTCGGGGCAGGTCACAGTGTTTGGCCGCCCGCTCGAGGAGCAGCGCGCCCGCATCGCCTATGTTCCGCAGCGCGCCAGTGTCGACTGGGATTTCCCGACCCGGGTGATCGACGTTGTTCTGATGGGGCTTTATCGCGAGCTTGGCCTGCTGGGCCGCTTGCGCGCGCGGCACAAGGCGCAGGCGCTCGATTGTCTGGCCCGTGTGGGCATGCGCGATTTCGCCGACCGCCAGATCGGCCAATTGTCGGGGGGGCAGCAGCAGCGGGTGTTCCTGGCCCGCGCCCTGGCGCAAGACGCCGATCTCTATCTGCTGGACGAACCCTTTGCCGGGGTCGATGCGGCGACGGAAAAGGCGATCATCTCGGTTCTGAAATCGCTGAAACAGGCCGGGCGCACCGTGGTCGTGGTGCATCACGATCTTGCCACGGTGACCGATTATTTCGACCATGTCTTCCTGATCAACACCCGCCGCGTGGCCGAAGGACCGGTGGCCGAGGCCTTTACCGCCGACAATTTGCAGACCGCCTATGGCGGACGGCTGGCAACCGCGCAGGTCGATCAGCTGGCGCGCGTGCTGGGCTGATCCGATGCTGCGCGACGCGCTTTTGCTGCAACTCGGGTATAACGCCACGCTGGTCGTGGTTGGTGCGACCTTGTTGGGTATCTCTGCCGGGGTGACCGGCACGTTCCTTTTCCTGCGCAAGCGGGCGCTGGTCAGCGACGCAATCAGCCATGCGACGCTGCCCGGCATCTGCCTGGCCTTTCTGCTGATGGTGGCGCTGGGCGGCGACGGGCGCAGCCTGCCCGGCCTCTTGGCTGGGTCTGCACTTTCGGCCTGGGTGGGGCTTTTGTGCCTCAACTGGTTGACACGTAACACAAGGCTGGCCGAGGACGCGGCGATCGGCGCGGTTCTATCGGTATTTTTCGGCTTCGGCATCGTGCTGCTCACCGTGATCCAGACGTTGGGCGCCGGGCGCCAGGCGGGGCTGGAGGGGTTCCTGCTGGGGTCGACCGCCGGGATGCTGTGGAACGATGCGCTGGTCATCGCGCTGGGCGGGGCGGGGGCCCTGGCGCTGATCCTGCTGATTCGCCGCCCGATGACGCTGGTGGCCTTCGATCCGGAATATGCCGCCGCGCGCGGGGTGCCCGTACATCGGATCGACTTGGCCATGATGGGGCTGGTGATGGCGGTTACCGTGGTCGGGCTGAAGATCGTTGGCCTGATCCTGATCGTCGCTCTGCTGATCATCCCGCCGGTCACCGCCCGGTTCTGGACCGAGCGGTCGGATCGCGTGGTGCTGCTGAGTGGCTTGACCGGGGGGCTCGCGGGGTATCTTGGCGCGGCGATCTCGGCCTCGGCCCCCAACCTGCCCACCGGGCCGATCATCGTGCTGGTGGCCTTTGCCTTTTTCGCCTTGTCGCTGCTGGTGGCGCCGGGGCGCGGCGTGCTGGCGGCGTTCCTGCGCCATACGCAATTCCAGCGCCGGGTGCATCTGAGGCAAGGACTGCTGGCGCTGGCACAAGGGCAACGGATTTACGAGCCACTGACATTGCGACTTTTGCGTCAGGCAGAACTGGTGCGCGCGGACGGGGTCGCAACCGACAGTGGCCGGGCACGCGCCGCCAAGGCGCTGCGGGACGAGAAGCGATGGGAAATCGTGCGCGCCGATCAGACACAAGAAGCCGCCGCCGCTCTCTATGACGGGTTGCGCGATATCGAAACTGTGCTCACCCGCGATCAGATTGCCGAGATTGACAGTCGCATCGCTAGCCCCCAGGAGGTCCCGGCATGAGCGGTTCCGAATTTGTCCCCCTGTCGCTGACGCCGCTCTTGATCGGCATCCTTTCCGCCGCGGCCTGTGCGCTGCCCGGCAACTTCTTGGTGCTGCGCCGGCAGGCGCTGATCGGCGATGCCATCAGTCATGTGGTGCTGCCGGGGATCGTGGTGGCGTTCCTCTTGACCGGCACCATTGCTGCCTGGCCGATGATGCTGGGCGCCGCCGGGGCCGCCGTGGTCGCCGTGGTGCTGATCGAGGCGATCCGCCGTCTGGGCCGGATCGAACCAGGGGCGGCAATGGGCGTCGTCTTTACCACCATGTTCGCCGCCGGGGTGCTGCTCTTGGAGCAGACCGATACCTCGACCGTGCATCTCGATGTGGAGCACGCGCTTTATGGCAATCTGGAAAGCCTGATCTGGCTTGATGCCACCGGTTGGGCCTCGCTGCTGGACCCGGTAGCCTTGGCCGGACTGCCGGTGGAGCTGCCGCGTATCCTGGTCACGCTGGCCGGGGTGTCCGGGTTCATCTGGTTGTTCTGGCGGCCCTTGAAGCTGTCGACATTTGATGAGGGGTTTGCCCGCACTCTTGGTATTCGCACCGGCCATTTGGGCCTTGCGCTGGTCATCGTCGCAGCGGTTGCGGCGGTTGCGGCTTTTGACGCGGTCGGCTCGATCATCGTCATCGCCATGTTCATCTGCCCACCCGCCGCCGCGCGGATGATGACCAACACGCTTGAAGGACAGGTTGGCTGGAGCGTCGTTTTTGCGATCCTTTCGGCGGTGCTGGGCTATGTGCTGGCGGGCTATGGGCCCCTGTGGCTGGGTGCGCGTGATGCGGTCAGCGCAGCGGGCATGATCGCCACCGTCTCGGGCGTCATCCTGGCGCTCGCCGCCCTATTCGGTCCCTGCCGCAGCCGCACCGGGGCGCCTGTTCAGGCTTGATTGGGCGAGAAATCGCCGGGACCGGGCGGCGCTGATGGCTTGTCTGTGCCCATTTCCCTGTCTTGCAAACCGCCAACTTGTGCAGCGCCGGCTGGCAGTGTTGAGATGACGAACCGGACAGAAACCGGTACTGACCACCACTCACCCGCCGCCCGGTTTTCGCGGCAGACCTACCCGCGCCGCCTTGGTGGACAGGGAAGGGAGACCGGGCGGTGCCGACCATCAAACCGGTGGCAGAATCGCCGGGCCTCATGCTAGGTCTAGCGGTATGGCATCGACAGACCCCAACATCATCCCCACGCAGCCGGAAATTCGCCAGTTGGACGAGACCGCGATCAACCAGATTGCGGCAGGCGAAGTGGTCGAACGCCCAGCTTCAGCGGTCAAGGAACTGGTCGAGAACGCGATTGATGCCGGGGCTACGCGCATCGCCATCGACCTCGCAGATGGCGGCAAGACGCTGATCCGGGTCACCGATGACGGCTGCGGCATGACGCCCGATCAATTGCCATTGGCATTGGCGCGGCATGCAACCTCCAAGATTGACGGGTCGGACCTTCTCAACATTCACACCTTCGGGTTCCGGGGTGAGGCGCTGCCTTCGCTGGGTTCGGTCGGGCGGCTGACCATCACCAGCCGAGCCCGGGGCGCCGAGGCGGCCAGTATCCGCGTTTCCGGTGGCCGGGTCGATCCGGTGAAGCCCGCCGCCCTGCGCGCGGGCACCGTGGTGGAGTTGCGCGATCTCTTTTTTGCCACGCCTGCGCGGCTCAAATTCATGCGTACCGACCGGGCAGAGGCGCAGGCGGTGGCCGATACGGTCAAGCGTCTTGCCATGGCCGAACCTTCGGTTTCCTTCACCCTGCGCGATGTGTCCGAGGGCGGCGAGGGCCGGCTGGTGTTCCGCGCCGATGCGGAAACCGGCGACCTCTTTGACGCGCTGCGCGACCGGCTGGGCCGGGTCATGGGGCGTGAGTTCACCGACAATGCCCTGCGCATCGACACGATGCGCGAGGGGTTGCGGCTCTATGGTTATGCGGCGCTGCCAACCTATTCGCGCGGTGCGGCGGTGGCACAGTATCTTTTCGTCAACGGGCGCCCGGTGCGGGACAAGGTGCTGACCGGGGCGCTGAGGGCGGCCTATTTCGATTTTCTCAGCCGCGACCGTCACCCGGCGGCAGCGCTGTTCATCGACTGCGATCCGACGCTGGTCGACGTGAACGTGCATCCGGCAAAATCCGAGGTGCGGTTTCGTGATCCCGGCGTGGCGCGGGGTCTGATCGTCTCGGCCTTGCGGCATGCGCTGGCCGAGGCGGGGCACCGCGCCTCGACCACCGTGGCCGGGGCGACGCTGGGGGCTATGCGGCCCGAACAGACCGGGGAGCACATCTACCAGATGGACCGGCCCTCACCCGCCGCGCGCGTGGCTTCCTATCAGGCGCAGGCGCCCGGCTTTGCCGAACTCTCCGGCAGCTATAGCGGCCGCATGGTCGAGGCCGCCCCCGGCGAGGACGCCCGCAGGGCGGAGGAGCCGCCCGCCGAAACCTCGCCCGAATCCCTGCCCCTGGGTGCGGCGCGCGGGCAGGTGCATGAAAATTACATCATCGCCCAGACCGCCGATGGCATGGTCATCGTCGACCAGCACGCGGCGCACGAGCGGCTGGTCTATGAGAAACTCAAACGCCAGATGGCCGAACATGGCGTCGCGGCGCAGGCGCTGCTGATCCCCGAGATCGTCGAACTCTCCAACGCCGATTGCGCGCGACTGCTCGACCTCTCCAATGATCTGGCACGCCTTGGCCTTACGATCGAACCCTTTGGCGGCGGTGCCGTCGCGGTGCGCGAGACTCCGGCAATCCTGGGTCCGGTGGATGCGGGCGCGATGCTCCGCGACATTCTTGACGAACTGGCCGATCAGGGCGAAAGCGCCACGCTCCAGGCCCGGATCGAGGCGATCCTGAGCCGGGTCGCCTGTCACGGCTCGATTCGGTCGGGCCGCCGCATGCGGGGCGAAGAGATGAATGCGCTCTTGCGCGAGATGGAGGCGACGCCCCATTCCGGCCAGTGCAACCATGGGCGCCCCACCTATGTGGAACTGAAACTTAGCGATATCGAGCGGCTGTTCGGACGCAGTTGATCCGGGTTGCGATCCCGGATAGGAGTTGAAAACAAAACAAGAACAGGCGAGCAGACCATGATTCAGATCGGCGATCAGAGCTATTCCTTGCAGGACCCCATCGTGATGGCGGTTCTGGGCGGCGGCGCTGTCTTGTTGCTGATCCTGCTGATGCTGTTTCTATCCCTTCGTGCCGCCAACCGCTCGGTCCGGACGACCGAACCCATGGCGCAGCAACTGGCCTTTCTGGGCCAGAACGTGCAACAGCTGAGCATGGGGCAGGAACAGTTGCGGGGCGGGCTGGCGCATGTCTCGGACACGCAGGCCAACGCGCAGGTGCAGATGATCCAAACGGTCGAGGCGCGGTTGTCCGCCGTGCAGCAGCATATGAACGACCGGCTGGCCGATAACGCCATGCGCGCGCAGCGGGCGCTGACCGAGATGCAGGAAAAGATGAGCACTACCCTGCATGGCAGCTCGAAACAGACCGCGACCTCGCTGACGCAATTGCAGGAGCGGCTGGCTGCCATCGACAAGGCGCAGGACAATATCACCAAGCTGTCAGGCGATGTTCTGTCGCTTCAGGACATCCTGTCCAACAAGCAGACGCGCGGCGCGTTTGGCGAAATCCAGCTTAACGATATCGTGTCCAAGGCGCTGCCCAGTGACAGCTATTCCCTGCAACATACGCTGTCGAACGGGCGGCGGGCCGACTGCCTGATCCACCTGCCCAACCCGCCCGGCCCGATCGTGATCGACAGCAAGTTCCCGCTGGAGGCCTATGAGGCGCTGCGCCGGGCCGAGACGCCGCCGCAACTGGCCGAGGCCGCGCGCCAGATGAAAACCGCCGTGCGCGCCCATATCAAAGCGATCTCCGAGAAATACATCATCGAGGGCGAAACCGCCGATGGCGCCCTGCTGTTCCTGCCGTCCGAGGCGGTCTATGCCGAGTTACACGCCAATTTCGCCGATATCGTGCGCGAGGGGTTCGCGGCGCGGGTCTGGATCGTGTCGCCCACCACCTGCATGGCCACGCTCAACACCATGCGCGCCATCCTCAAGGACGCGCGGATGCGCGAACAGGCGGGGGCCATCCGCAAGGAGCTGAGCCTGCTGCACAAGGATGTGGAGCGGCTGGGCGACCGGGTCGAGAACTTGGACCGCCATTTCGGGCAGGCGGCCAAGGATATCTCGGAGATCAAGATCAGCGCCGACAAGGCCGGGCGGCGGGCGCAACGGCTGGACAATTTCGATTTCGAGGAACTGGCCCCCGATCCGGTGCCCAATGTGGTCCCATTGGGCAAGCAAGAGCGTTGATGTCCAGTTTCACGGATTTTTGTCCAACATAGTGAATTCCCCTATTTCGGAATCGTATCCGTTATGATAGACATTGCGCCAAATCGGAGGTCGCAATGTCCCAATCCTTTCTGTCCCATCTCACCGACACATTGTCCCAGATCGAGGCCGAGGGCCTCTATAAGCGCGAGCGGCTGATCACCTCGCCCCAAGGGGGCGAAATCACCGTTGGCGACCGGCAGGTGATCAACCTGTGCGCCAACAACTATCTGGGCTTAGCCGATCACCCGGCGCTGATCGCCGCCGCGCGCGACGCGCTGGAGCCCAAGGGGTTCGGCATGGCCTCGGTCCGCTTTATCTGCGGCACGCAGGATATTCACCGAGAACTGGAACAGCGGCTGGCGCGGTTCCTGAACAAGGATGATGCGATCCTGTTCGCCGCCTGTTTCGATGCCAATGGCGGGCTGTTCGAGCCGCTTCTGGGGCCTGAGGACGCGATCGTCTCGGACGCGCTCAACCATGCCTCGATCATCGACGGGATCCGGCTCTGCAAGGCGAAACGCTATCGCTATGCCAACAGCGACATGGACGATCTGGAGGCGCAGTTGAAACAGGCCCGTGCCGATGGTGCGCGCCATGTGATGATCGCCACCGATGGCGTGTTCTCGATGGACGGCTACCTGGCCAATCTGCCGGAAATTACCCGGCTTGCCCGCGAGTATGACGCGGTGGTGATGGTCGATGACTGTCATGCCACCGGCTTCATGGGACCGCACGGGGCCGGTACGCCCGACCATTTCGGGCTGGACGTCGATATCCTGACCGGCACGCTGGGCAAGGCGCTGGGCGGAGCCATCGGCGGCTATATCGCCGGGCCGCAGCCGGTCATCGACCTGCTCCGCCAGCGGGCGCGGCCCTATCTGTTCTCGAACTCGCTGCCGCCCGCCATCGTGGCCGCCGGGATCGAGGCAATCCGGCTGATCGAGGAGGGCGTCGACCTGCGCGCGCGCCTGTTCGAAAACGCCCGTTATTGGCGGGCGGGGCTTACTGACCTGGGCTTTGACCTCTTGCCGGGCGAGCATCCGATCATCCCGGTGATGCTGGGCGAGGCCAAGCTGGCGCAGGACATGGCGGCGCGTCTGTTTGACGAGGGCGTCTATGTCTCGGGCTTCTTCTTTCCGGTGGTGCCGCGTGGGCAGGCGCGCATCCGCACCCAGATGAACGCCGCCCTGACACGCGACGAACTGGACCGCGCGCTGGCCGCATTTGCCACCGCAGGCAAGGCACTGGGAGTGATCTGATGCGACCCAACACGATGAAAGCGCTGGAGAAGTCCAAACCCGAAGAGGGGCTGTGGATGGTGCAGGCACCGGTGCCCGAAATCGGCCCCGACGATGTGCTGATCAAGATCAACAAGACCGGCATCTGCGGCACCGATATCCATATCTGGAACTGGGACGAATGGGCCGCGCACACGGTGCCGGTGCCGATGATCACCGGTCACGAATTCGCGGGCGAGATCGTCGAGCTGGGCCGTGATGTGACCGGCCTCAGCATCGGTCAGCGGGTCTCGGGCGAGGGGCATCTGATCGGCACCGACAGCCGCCAGAGCCGGGCGGGCAAGTTCCACCTGGATCCAGGTACGCGCGGGATTGGCGTCAACGTTCAGGGGGCCTTCGCGCAGTATCTGCGCCTGCCCGCCTTCAACGTAGTGCCGTTGCCCGACGATATTCCCGACGAGATCGGCGCCATCCTCGACCCGCTGGGCAACGCGGTGCACACGGCGCTGAGTTTCGACCTGTTGGGTGAGGATGTGCTGATCACCGGCGCGGGGCCGATCGGCATCATGGCGGCGGCGGTGGCCAAACATGCGGGCGCCCGCCATGTGGTGATCACCGATATCAACGCCGACCGGCTGAAACTGGCGCAGCATGTGGTGCCCAAGGCGCGTACGGTGGATGTGACCCGCGAGGATCTGGCAGACGTGAAGCATGAACTGGGCCTGAAACAGGGCTTTGATGTCGGGCTGGAAATGTCGGGATCGCAAGCGGCACTTGACCAGATGGTCGAGGCACTGGTGATGGGCGGCAAGATCGCGCTCTTGGGTATCCCGCCGGGCAAATCGCCGGTGGACTGGTCGCGCATCGTGTTCAAGGCGATCACCATCAAGGGCGTCTATGGCCGCGAGATGTTCGAGACCTGGTACAAGATGATTGCCATGTTGCAGAACGGGTTGGACGTCAGCCGGGTGATCACCCACCGCTTTGGCGTCGATGATTTTCGCGAGGGCTTTGCGGCGATGAGATCGGGCCTCAGCGGCAAGGTGGTGCTGGACTGGACCTGAGGAATGGGGGCGCTGCCCCCGTTGCCCTGCGGCCGACTCCCCCGAGGTATTTTGGAACAGAAGAAGGTGGGGGGTCAGGCCCGAGGGGCGAGCAGCTGGCGGCCGGTTTCGGTTAGCAGCCAGCATTGGTTGTTTTCGAACACCGCAGCGGCGAGCGGACGGCCATAACCGGCGCCAGCGTCGAGATTGACGCGATTGCCGTGATGCTCGGCCCGTTTGCCGGGGGTGTGGCCATGTACCACCAGCCAGGGATGCGGGCGCGGATCATCCAGGAATTCTTGGCGGATCCAGATCAGATCATTTTCCACCTGACGTTCAAGCGGCAGGCCGGGACGGATACCGGCGTGTACGAAGAGCAGCGCACCCTCCTGATGGTAGTTGGGTAAACCGACAAGAAAGTTCCGGTGTTCGGTGGGCACTGCCGCGCGCGCCTGGGCATGAACCTGATAGGTGCGAACGCCTTCGGGCACCGGGACACCGTACGAAGCGAGGGTTTCGACGCCGCCGATGCGATCGTGCAGCCAGTGATACCCGATCAGCAGCCGGTCATCCTGGGCGGGATGGTCGCGCAGGAACATTTCGAACATGCGGTCGTGATTGCCCTTGAGCGTGATCCAGTCGCGCCCCTGCGCCTGTCCCGCGACCAACCGGTCCAGCACCGCGCGACTGTCCGGCCCTCGGTCGGCATAATCGCCCAGAAAGACAATGCGGGCATCAGGACCGCCATCGGCCTCGATCCGAGCCAGCGCCGTTTCGAGTTGTTCGGCTTGGCCGTGAATATCGCCGACCGCGTAGATAGGGGTGCTCATGACGCCTGCTCCACTGTTTGCTGGCCCGGTTCTGCCGCAGCACCGCATCCGATGGAAGGGATCGTGTCGAGCTCGGCCATCAGCATGGCAATCTGGTCACGCAACCAGCGATGGGCCGGCGCGCTGCTGGCGCGCTTGTGCCAGACCAGTTCGATCTCGACCGGACCGACCGCGATGGGCGGATGATAGAGCGACAGGCCAAGGCGTGGCGCGACGCTTTCGGCCAGCTGATGCGGGATGAGGGCGATCAGGTCACTTTGCGAGACCGCGTTCAGCACACCGGAAAACACCGGCAGTGTCATGGTGACCTGCCGCGCGCGGCCGATGCGGGCGAGGGCGGCATCGCCCAGCCCGTGCAGTTTGCCCTCGGGCGAGAACAGCGCGTGCTGGAGACCGCAGAAGAGATCGAGCGGCAGGACCTCGCCCGGGGTATGGCCCGCCTTGGCGATCTCGGGATGGTCGGCGCGTGCGACGGCAAGGAAATGAGAACCGTGCAAATGCCGCCGTTCGACCCAGTCGGGCGTGTCGGTCGCAGGCAGGATGGCCATGTCGACCCCTGACTCGCCGACAGATTGCACGTAATTGTCCGGGACCAGATCGACCAGTTGCACGCGCATGCCCGGGGCTTCGCGGGACAGGTGGTGGGCCAGTCGAGGCATCAGAAGTTCGGCGTAGAAATCGCTGCCCGAAAGGGTCAGGCAGGCCGTTGAGGCGCCGGGGTCGAAATCGGGCTGCCCTGCCAGCAGGGTTTCGGTCTGCTCCAACAGGGCGCGCAGGGGCGCTTGCAGGCTCGTGGCGTAATCGCTGGGAACCAACTGCCGTCCCTGACGGATGAAGAGCGGATCACCCAGTGCATGCCGTAAACGGGCAAGCGCGGCCGAGACCGCCGGCTGTGACAGGGCGAGCCTCTGTCCTGCCAGCGTAGTGGAGCGGGTGGCAAGCAGCGCATCGAGAACACGCAACAGGTTCAGATCGAAGGTTTTGAAATTCATCAGGTTGATAGATATCATAATATCTATTGATTTCACATATTTTGATGATGTCCTCACACTCGACCCAGGTGGCGGTACGGCCACGAACAGGGAGAGGAAAGAGATATGAATGGAGTGGCGCGCGCGTTTTTTCTGGTCGCGATTCTGGCAGGGCTGTGTGGCATGGTCTGGGGTATCCAGATGTCAGCAAGTCAGGATCACACCCTGTCTCCGGCACATGGGCATCTGAACCTGCTGGGGTGGGTCAGCTGCTCGATCTTTGCCTTCTATTATCATCTGGTTCCGAGCGCCGCGGCGAACCCGCTGGCCCGGCTGCATTTCGGTCTGGTCGTGGTGGCGGTAGTCATGCTGGCGCCTGGCGTGGCGCTGGCGATCCAGGGCAAGACAGAGCTGTTGGCCAAGCTGGGCTCGGTCATCATGCTGGGGTCAATGCTGTTGTTCGGTTGGATCGTCCTGAAAGCCCCGGCACGGGTCGCCGCGACAGCCTGAAACGAAAAACGCCGCCCTCGCGGGGCGGCGTTTCCATCCGATAGGGCGCTGGTCAGGCGACGTCGAATTCCAGCGGTTTGATCTGATTGAAGAGGCCCGTTTCAGCCAGTTTCGCGCGAGCCTCGGCCGGTACAGGCTCATCCACATACAGAAGCGCGATTGCCTCACCGCCGGCGGCAGCCCGGCCAAGCGTGAAGTTGGCGATGTTGACGCCATTCTCACCCATGGTCTGGCCCAGCGTACCGATGATACCCGGTACGTCCTCGTTGGTGGTATAGAGCATATGCGCGCCGATTTCGGCATCGACATTGATGCCCTTGATCTGGATGAAACGCGGCTTGCCATCGCTGAACACGGTACCCGCGACTGAGCGTTCACGCTTGGCCGTCACTACGGTCACCTTGATATACCCGTCAAAAGCGCCCGATTTGTCCTGATTGGTAGTCGAGATCTGGATGCCGCGCTCTTTGGCGACAACAGGGGCCGAGACCATGTTCACCTCGGGGTTCGACTTTTTCATGATACCGGCCACTGTGGCGCAATTCAGCGCCGCCAGATTCATGGTCGATGCAGTCCCGTCATAGAGGATGTTGATGGCCTTGATCGGCTCGTCGGTCATCTGGCCGACAAAGCTGCCCAAATGGCCGGCCAGCTTGATCCAGGGGCCCATCACCTTGGCCTCTTCGGCGGTGACCGACGGCATGTTGAGCGCGTTTTCCACCGCGCCGGTCAGCAGATAGTTCGACATCTGCTCGGCCACCTGCAGGGCGACGTTTTCCTGTGCCTCGGTGGTGGCGGCTCCCAGATGCGGGGTGCAGACCACGTTGGGCAGGCCGAACAGCGGGTTTTCCTTGGCCGGTTCGACGCTGAACACGTCAAAGGCGGCGCCCGCCACGTGGCCCGATTGCAGCATCTCGGCCAGTGCTTCCTCGTCGACCAGACCACCGCGAGCGCAGTTGATGATACGGACGCCTTTCTTGGTCTTGGCCAGGTTCTCGCGGCCCAGGATGTCGCGGGTCTGATCGGTCAGCGGCACATGCAGGGTGATGAAATCGGCGCGTTTCAGCAGCTCGTCCAGCTCGACCTTTTCAACGCCCATCTTGTTGGCCTTTTCCTCGCCCAGGAAGGGATCATAGGCGATGACCTTCATCTTGAGGCCACGGGCACGGTCGCAGACGATACCGCCGATATTGCCCGCGCCGATCACGCCCAGGGTCTTGTTCGTGAGTTCGACACCCATGAACTTGGACTTTTCCCACTTGCCCGCATGGGTCGAGGCGCTGGCCTCGGGGATCTGGCGGGCCACGGCGAACATCATGGCGATGGCGTGTTCGGCGGTGGTGATCATGTTGCCAAAGGGCGTGTTCATGACGATCACCCCCTTTTTCGAGGCGGCGTCCTTGTCCACGTTGTCGGTGCCGATACCGGCGCGGCCGATAACCTTGAGGCTGGTCGCGTTCTCCAGGATCTTCTCGGTCACTTTGGTGGCCGAGCGGATGGCAAGGCCGTCATACTGGCCGATGACCTCGGCCAGCTTGTCCTTGTCCTTGCCAAGGTCGGGTTGGAAATCGACGTCAATCCCGCGATCGCGGAAGATCTGGACGGCAGCGTCGGAGAGTTTGTCGGAGATGAGTACTTTGGGGGCCATGTCTGCTGGTCCTTTGCAGGGGAATGGGGCGCTTATCGGTCCCTTGCGGGCCCTCTTCGCGAGGAGGCCCGCAAGGGCGGAAGAGCGTTATGCGGCTTGGGATTGTGCGTCGATCTCGGCTTGATAGGCCCAGGCGAGCCAGGGCAGCAGCGCGGCCACATCCGAGGTTTCTACCGTGCCGCCGCACCATATGCGTAAGCCTGCGGGCGCGTCGCGATAGGCGCCGATATCCAGCGCAACACCTTCGGCCTCCAGCCGCTTGGCAACCGCCTTGGCAAACGCTGCACCATCCTGAATGCGGGCATCGGTGAATTTCAGGCAGACGCTGGTATTGGACCGCGTGGCCGCATCCTCGGCCAGGTTGGCGATCCAGTCATGTGTGTCGCAGAAATCGAAGACCGCCTTCGCATTGGCATCGGCCCGTGCGATCAGACCCTTCAGGCCACCGACCGAGCGTGCCCAGTCGAGCGCCAGCAGATAATCCTCGACCGCCAGCATCGAGGGGGTGTTGATCGTTTCGCCCTTGAAGATGCCTTCGATCAGCTTGCCGCCCTTGGTCATGCGGAAGATCTTGGGCAGCGGCCATGCGGGAGTATAGCTTTCCAGCCGTTCCACCGCGCGAGGGCTTAGCACGATCATGCCATGTGCGGCCTCGCCGCCTAGCACTTTCTGCCAGCTGAACGTGGTCACATCCAGCTTATCCCAGGGCAGATCCATGGCAAAGGCGGCGCTGGTGGCGTCGCAGATGGTCAGGCCGTGTCGATCGGCAGCGATCCAGTCGCCATTCGGAACGCGCACGCCCGAGGTGGTGCCGTTCCAGGTGAACACGACATCATTGTCGAAATCCACCGAGGCGAGATCGACGATCTGGCCATAGTCGGCGGTCTTGACCTCGGCATCCAGTTTGAGCTGTTTCACCACATCAGTGACCCAGCCGGCGCCAAAGCTTTCCCAGGCCAGCATCTCGACCTTGCGGGCACCCAGCAGCGACCACAGCGCCATCTCAACGGCGCCGGTATCCGAGGCGGGAACGATGCCGATGCGATAGTCAGCGGGGATCCCCAGAATCTCGCGCGTGCCTTCGATGGCGGCCTTCAGCTTGTCCTTGCCGATGGCGGCACGATGCGAGCGGCCCAGCGCGGCACCGGCAAGCTTGGAGACATCGAAGACGGGGGGTTTGGCACAGGGGCCAGAGGAAAACCGCGGATTGACCGGCCGCGTTGCCGGTTGGTCGATAGTCATTGGTGTTACCCTTACAGATATACGCCCCTCGTTGGGGAGGGGTGTCCCGCCGCAACAGCTAGTCCGCCGCACTGCGGCGCGCAAGCGAAATAGATGTCGAAAATCGCCGCTTTGATATTTGATTGCGACCTTTGTGACTACGATCGGAAACTTGCGTTTCGTCTTAAGGAAATCGCGGCCTGGGGCAGGGTGTCTGGATGCGACATTCAGGGCGGGATGAGATATTCAAGTTTTTACAGGGGGTTAATGGATGCGCGCGCGCCGGATAAGGGCCGGGCTGTGGCGCGCGGCGTTAACTCGGGTGGGGCTGGCAGAGATTTCATGCCTGCGCTATGGCGGTTCCGAGCCAAAGGAGATACCCCATGTATGTCGCCACGCTGTTGACCAACCCTTCCAATGCCCGTCTAGACCCGGCGCTGGTCGATGCGCTGCGCAACGCCTGGGGCGGCGGCGATGCGGTCTGGCTGAGCCTCGATGAAGCAGCCGAATTCACGCTTTCAGCCCTTCCCGACAATCGCTGGCAGGTCTGGGACGATCTTCAGGCGTTGGGTGTCGATCTGGTGGTGCAACCCGCAGAAGGTCGCAAAAAGCGGATGCTGCTGGCGGATATGGACAGCACCATGATCCAGCAGGAGTGCATTGACGAACTGGCCGACGAGGCCGGGGTCGGCGAGCGGGTCAAGGAGATCACCGCCCGCGCGATGAACGGCGAACTGGATTTCGAGGGCGCGCTGCTGGAGCGTGTGGACCTGTTGCGCGGGCTGGACGAGGCGGTGATCGGCCATGTGCTCGATACTCGCATCACCCTGATGCCGGGTGGGCGCGCGCTGGTGGCGACCATGCGCGCCAATGGCGGCTATGCGGCGCTGGTCTCGGGCGGGTTCACCGCCTTTACCGCCCAAGTGGCCGCGCAACTGGGCTTTGACGAGAATCGCGCCAATACGCTGTTGGCCGCTGGTGGCAAGCTGACCGGCGATGTGGGGCGCCCGATCCTGGGCCGTCAGGCCAAGGTCGATGCGCTGGAGCAGATCACGGCACGGTTGGGCCTGTCCGAACAGGATGTGATCGCGGTGGGCGACGGCGCCAACGATCTGGGCATGCTGGGCCGCGCCGGAACCGGCGTTGCCCTGCACGCCAAACCTTCGGTCGCGGCACAATGCGAGGTACGCATCAACCACTGCGACCTGACCGCGCTGCTGTTTGTTCAGGGCTATGCAAAGGCGGATTTCGTCGCGGCTTGATCTGCCGCTTGCATTATTAACGTAAATGTTAAACAATGCGGTCATGACCCAACTTCTGGCCGCATTCTCGGCTTTGTCCGACCCGACCCGCTTCGCCATCGTCGAGCAACTGATGGCCGAGGGCGAATTGCCCGCGGGTGATCTGGTCGAGGGCAAGGGCATGTCGGGCGCCGCCGTGTCACGCCATCTGAAGCTGTTGCGCCAGGCCGGGTTGGTCCGCCAGCGCATCAATGGCACCCAGCGGCTTTATTCCGTGGCTCCCGAAGGGCTTCGCGCGATTGCCGACTGGACGATCTCGAAACGCACCTTTTGGGAGGGCAGCCTGGACCGTCTGGCCGCCGCAATCGAAAGCGACAAGACATGGCCGACCTGAGACTGGAACGAGAATTCGCCGTCACGCCCGAGGCCCTGTTCGCCTGGGTCAGCGATGGCGCGAAACTGTTGCAATGGTGGGGGCCCGAGGGGCTGCATGTGCCTGCTGATCAGCATGACCTCGATTTCACTCGGCTGGGGCCGTGGTTCTCGATCATGGTGAATGGCGCAGGCGACCGATACAAGGTCTCGGGGTATGTTACCCATGTGAAACCGCCCCATTCGGTGGGCTTTACCTGGGGCTGGCATGACGATGACGACCGGCGCGGGGCGGAAAGCCATGTAATGTTTATCGTCGAACCCTGCGCCAAGGGTGCGCGATTGATCCTGGACCACCGCGAACTGGGCGATGACGAGATGAGCCTGCGTCACGAGGCGGGCTGGACCTCGTCGTTGCGCAAGCTCGAGGCGGAACTCGCCTGACCATCTGTTTCGCGACCAAAGGAAAGGAAAGCGACATGCCTGATTTCATCTTTGCCTATCATGGCGGCAAGACGCCCGAAACGCCCGAGGAAGGCGCCGAGGTCATGGCCGCATGGCAGGCCTGGTTCGGTAGCATGGGTGATGCGGTCGTGATCCCCGGCAACCCGGTTGGCCTGTCCAAGACGGTCAGCGCCGCAGGCGTGGCCGACGATGGTGGCGCCAATCCGCTCTCGGGCTATACCGTGGTGCGCGCCGCCGATATCGGTGCCGCCACCGACATGGCCAAGGGTTGTCCGATGGTTGTGTCGGGCAACGGCACCGTCGAGGTGGCCGAGATCATCGAGATGTGATCGGCGTCAGAACCGCAGCTCGGCCGTGGCGCGGATGCTGCCGCAGTCGATGCCGCGCCGGTTCAGGATGGGTGCATCCAGCCGCTTGAGGGTGGCCGGATGTGCCCGGTCCAGCACGCCGAGACCGACCAGAATTGCCGCAATCGCGCATTCGCTGGCCCGGGTGGCACCATCGACGATCTTGAGCGCCACGCCCAGACGCTGCTCGGGCAGGATGGCGACGAACACCGCCTCGGCCCCGGTCTTGATCGCGGCGCGCCCACCCATGGCGCGCATCAACTCGGTGCAGGCGCGGCCTTCGCCCGCGACCAGTTCGGGATGTTTCATCATGGCTTCGGTGAGCTGCGCGGCCGCCTGGCTTTGCCGGTCAGAGCGGTCGCGGGCCGAGGCGAACCAAGCCATCGCACGCGCCAGTCCCGTCAGGCTGGTGGCAAAGTTGGGGGCGGAACAGCCGTCGATCCCGTAGCCCGGGCTGGATTCGCCCGTGACCTCTTCAAAAGCGGCCAAGGCGGCCTGCTGCACCGGGTGATCGATCTCGTGGTACTCGGGTCCGGCCTCCAGATGACGCCCCAGCGTCAGAAAGCCCGCATGCTTGCCGGAGCAATTGTTATGCAGTTGGCAGGGGGTCTCATAGGCGCGGATCAGCCGCTCATGCTCGGGCCGGTCATCGGGATCCTGCGGCCCGCAGCGCAGGTCGTCTTCGCCCAGCCCCAGCTGCCCAAGCCAATCATTCACCCGATGGGTATGGATCGCAGCACCGTTATGCGAGGCGCAGGCCAGCGCCATCTGTTCCGAATTCAGCCCATACTTGGCCGACGCACCCGAAGACAATAGCGGCAGCGCCTGGATCATCTTCGAGGACGAGCGTGGATACATCACCAGCCCCGGATCACCCCAGCTGCGCACCACCTGGCCGCTGCCGTCGCAGATCACCGCATGCCCCAGATGTACGCTTTCCAACAGCGCACCGCGCCAGACCTCGGCCATCGGTATCGGTCGCGTCATCCTGCCCCCATTAGAAATCTGCGCGAATTCTCGCCAATCGCCCTTTCGTCCGTGGCGAAACCTGCGCTATTGTGTCTATGTCGGCAATCGACAGGATGCGCAAGCCAGACGGATCGGCAAAACTCCGCAAATGCATCCTGTGATGGAATTGAGGTAAAGGTCAGCTGGAGGGCTGAACAGATGGGATCGAAACTTGTCCGCGCGATTGCGGGCCTGTGTCTGGCCGGAACGGCCGCCACCACCAGCGTATCCGCGCAGCAGAGCGAAAGCACCAACCGGGTCGCGTCCAAGACCGATTGGAGCGTCTTCGTCGAGGACAATCCGACCGAATGCTGGAGCGTGTCGGCGCCGAAGGAAACCGTGAACACCCGCGGGGGCAGCGTCGTTTCGGTGCGCCGCAGCGACATCCTGTTGATGGTGTTCTTTCGGCCCAAGGCCGGGGTCAAGGGGCAGGTCACCTTTACCGGCGGCTATCCTTTCGCGCCCGGATCGACGGTCAATCTCAACGTGGGCGGCACCGAGTTCGAACTGATCACCGAGGGCGAATGGGCCTGGCCGGCAACCGCCGCCGACGATGCCAAGATCGTGGCGGTAATGAAGCGCGGCACCGACGCGGTGCTGACTGCCCGTTCGGCGCGCGGCACCCAGACCAAGGATACCTTCTCGCTGCTGGGCTTTACAGCAGCTGTCGAAGATGCCGAGAAACGCTGCGGAGGGTAAGTGGCCCGCCGTCGGTCCGTGTATGAGGATGTGATATGCGACGGGTTCAATTCGCGTTTGTGCTTGCGCTGGCACCGCTGACGGCCGCCGCCGATCCTGCGCTCGAATGCAGCGATGCAGGCAGCCAGGTCGAGATTGGCGCCTGCGTTTCCGAAATGAGAGATCGTGTCGAGGGAGCGCTGGCCGTCGCGCTCGACATTGCCCGAGGTTCGGCGGGTGAACTTGATGAAGTCACCGGGCGCAAGGTCGCACTTCCCGCGCTTGAAACTGCGCAATTGGCCTGGGTCACCTATCGCGACGCGCATTGCGATGCGGTCGGTGCCAGCTTTAGCGGCGGATCGGGTACCGGCATCGCGATCACCTCGTGTCATGTCGAACTGGGCCGCGCCCGGACCCGTGACCTGATGGCGATGGTGCGGTAACCCCGGCTCTTCATTTCGCCGAAAATACTCCGGGGGGAGCGGCTCTGCCGCGATGGGGGCAGCGCCCCCTGCCGCATTATCCCAAACGACCAGCGGCAAAGAGGGCGCGAAATCTTTTGATCTTCGCGCGCTTTCCTATATAGAGGCGCATCCATCGCCTCAGACCCCATCAGCCGCCGAGTGCACCCATGTCCGTCAAAGCACCGATCACCCAGGATGTCGTCACCATCCCCCGCAAGCTGCCCGAAGGCCGGATCAACCTGGTCGGGCTGACCCGTGACCGGATGCGCGAGGTGTTGATCGAACACGGCACGCCCGAGAAACAGGCCAAGATGCGGGTGGGCCAGATCTGGCAGTGGATATATCAATGGGGTGTGCGCGATTTCGATGCGATGACCAACCTTGCCAAGGCCTATCGCGCGCAACTGGCCGAGCATTTCACCATCGAAATCCCCGAGGTGATCACCCGTCTGGTTTCCGAGGACGGCACCCGCAAATACCTGGTCCGCATTGCAGGCGGGCATGAGGTCGAGGTGGTCTATATCCCCGAAGAGGATCGCGGCACGCTATGCATCTCGTCGCAGGTGGGTTGCACGCTGACCTGCTCGTTCTGCCATACCGGCACCCAGAAACTGGTGCGCAACCTGACCGCCGCCGAGATCGTGGGCCAGGTGATGATGGCGCGCGACGATCTGGGCGAATGGCCCGTCCCCGGCGCGCCCAAGGACGAAACTCGCCTGCTGTCCAACATCGTTCTGATGGGCATGGGCGAGCCGCTCTATAATTTCGACAACGTGCGCGATGCGATGAAGATTGCGATGGACCCCGAAGGTATCCAGCTGTCGCGCCGCCGCATCACGCTGTCGACCAGCGGCGTGGTGCCAGAAATCGCGCGCACGGCCGAGGAAATCGGCTGTCTGCTGGCGATCTCGTTCCATGCCACCACGGACGAGACCCGCGATGTGCTGGTGCCGATCAACAAGCGTTGGAACATAGAGAAGCTGCTCTCTGCGCTGGCCGCATATCCGAATGCCTCGAACTCCGAGCGGATCACGTTCGAATACGTGATGCTGGACGGGGTGAATGACAGCGACGCGGATGCCCATCGTCTGCTCGACCATATCCGGCGGCACAAGATCCCGGCCAAGATCAACCTGATCCCGTTCAACGAATGGCCCGGAGCACCTTACAAGCGTTCGTCAAACAACCGCATTCGGGCATTTGCCAACATCATCTATCAGGCGGGCTATGCCGCGCCGATCCGCAAGACGCGCGGTGACGATATCATGGCTGCCTGTGGGCAGCTCAAATCGGCTACCGAACGGGCGCGCAAGTCGAAGAAGCAGATCGAGGCCGAGACCGGCCTTTGATTCCCTTGGTGATTTCGGGCTGGTGATAGGCTAGGCTCGGGTGAATAGCTTCAAGAGGTTCGCCATGTCCCGACGCCTGCTTTCGATCGCCGCGCTCCTGGCCGGCAATGCCATTGGACTGCTGCTTGCCGCGCTGCTGCTCGATGGTTTCTCCATCGCGCCGCTGTCGCTGGTTGTCGTGGTCATCGTCTTCAGTCTGATCCAGGCCCTGGCCGAGCCGCTGATCCGCCGCCTGAGCGCGCGCAACCTGCCCGCACTTCAGGGCGGTATCTCGTTGGTGGTCATCTTCGTCGGCCTTCTGGTCACCGAACTGGTGACCTCGGGCCTGGTGGTGGGCGGTATCTCGAACCTGCTGGCCGCGACCCTGCTCGTGTGGCTCGGCGCGCTGGCCGCAGGCATCCTGCTGCCGATCTATGTGTTCAAGAGCCTGCGAGAGCCGAAGGCCTGATCTCAGAGCGTATCGAGCGCATCGCGCAGGGACTGCCACAGTTCCTCGACCGGCTCGCAGCCGACTGACAGGCGCACGAATCCCGGCGCCACCGCGTCGCCCCAGCGCGCGCGCCGCTCGGCCGAACTGTGCACGCCGCCAAACGAGGTCGCCGGACGCAAAAGCGGGCAGCCATTGATGAAGCGTTCCGCCTTGTCCTCGCTGCCCAGATCCAGCGAAAGAAGAAAGCCGAACCGCCGCATTTGGGCCTGCGCCAGGTTATGCGCCGGATCACCCGGCAGACCGGGATAGCGAAGGGCGCTCACCGCCGGGTGTTCAGCCAATCGCGGCGCCAAGGCTTCGGCGTTTCGGCACATACGGTCGAATCTCACCTCCAGCGTCTCCAGCCCGCGATGCAGCAGCCAGGCCTCGTGCGGACCCGGGATCGCGCCCGAGATGCGGCGCCACTCCTCTACCGCCTGCATCAGCCCGGCATCGCGGCTGGTCACATGCCCCAGCAGCAGGTCGGAATGGCCGCCCATCGCCTTGGTATCCGATGCGACTACGATGTCGATGCCCAGATCCAGCGGCCGCTGGCCCAGAGGTGTCATCGTAGTGTTGTCGCAGATGGTGATGCCACCGGCTGCCCGCACCGCACCGGCGACGGCGGCAAGGTCGATCAGGTCCAGCCCCGGATTGGACGGCGTTTCCAGAAACACCACGTCGAAGCCACCAAATCCGCCCTCGGCAAAGCTGGCGGTGGGCCGTTCCTCGACAATCACCCCCAAAGGCCGCAGGTAACGGTCGGCCAGCAACCGGGTGACATAATAGCCATCCGCTGGGATCAAAAGGCGCTGTCCGGCCTTGATCGTGGCAAACAGCGCGGCCGAAATCGCGCCCATGCCCGAGGGAAACACCCGGCAGGGCGCCCCTTCAAGATGCTCGAGCGCATGTTCCAGCGCCACCCAGGTGGGATTGTCCGCACGGCCGTAGCTGTTGCTGCCATCGGGCGCGCCCGGCAGGTGATACATCGAGCTTTGCACCAGCGGCAGCGCCACCGGATCGCCCTTGTCGATCCCGTTGCCGCGCAAATGCAGAAAGGCACCCATCCGAGGTGTCCCGTGATCGCCATGTTCCATTGTCGCCCTCCCGCGTGCCAGTCAATCCGCGATCTAGCACCGCTGCGCGCACCGGCAAAGCAAAGAGATGACCACACCTTCATTTCGCCGGAAATACTCCGGGGGAGTCACCGTAGGTGACGGGGGCAGCGCCCCCCCCCCCCGCTTGCCAGCAAAGGGTTTGCCTCGAATTTTCCTCATTCACGATGAATTTCCGCCCCGATCAACAGTCAGTTTCGAAATCAGCAACAAAGCCATGGAGGACAGAAAATGGCACAGGCAGATATCGGTGGCGCAATGATCGAGGCGGGGGTTCTGGACCTGCTGCACCGCGAACGCGCCAAGGCGCTCAGCGCGCGCGAATGGAGATTCCGGCTGATGGGTTATGGCTATGCCATCAAGGACGTGCAGGGCGCGCAGGTGGTCACCCGGTTGCCGCAGGGCGTCGAGCTGGGCGTGCTGCCCGCAGAATTCGCCTGATCCGACCAGACCGCCCTATCGCCCCGGGATCGCATCGCGGGGCGGCGCGGGCTCCCAGTTGTCGATAATTTCGACCGCCTCCTGAGCGGTGTCGACAAAGCGGAACAGGTCCAGATCCTCGGCCGAGATGGTGCCGGCATCCGCCAGCGCCCGCCAGTTGATCACCCGTTCCCAGAAATCGCGCCCGAACAGCAGGAACGGCACCCGCTCCATGCGCCCGGTCTGGATCAGGGTCAGCGATTCAAACAGCTCGTCCAGCGTGCCGAAGCCGCCCGGGAAGATGGTGATCGCCCGCGCGCGCATCAGGAAATGCATTTTGCGGACGGCAAAGTAGTGAAAGTTGAAGCTGAGCTCGGGCGTCACGAACAGGTTTGGCGCCTGTTCATGCGGCAACACGATATTCAGCCCGATCGAGCAGCCGCCCGCGTCCTTGGCGCCCCGATTGCCGGCTTCCATCACGCCGGGGCCGCCGCCGGTTACAATCACCAGTTCCTTGCAGCCTGACTCCTTCGACTTCTCGGTGATCAGCCGGGCAAACTCGCGCGCCTCGTCGTAATATTCCGACAGCTCAGCCAGGGTCTGGGTGCGCGCGGTGTGCTTTTTCGCCGGTTCCGGGATCCGCGCCCCGCCGAACATCACCACGGTCGAGGTGATGCCGCGCTCGGCCATCATCATCTCGGGCTTGAGCAATTCCAGTTGCAGGCGTACCGGGCGCAGCTCGTCCCGGCACAGGAAATCCTCGTCGGCAAAGGCCAGCTTGTAGGCGGGCGAGCGCGTCTGCGGCGTATCGGGCACATGGCTGGCCGTCGAGCGGTCGGTATGGGCGTCACGAAACGGGCTCTGACGATCGTCTCTCATCTGCGGGCTTCCCTGCTTGCGTCTTTGCCCCACAGCTATAGGGTTCGCGGGGCAAGCGCCAGAGGCGGGTGGTGAAGAGGGTATGAGAATGGATTGGAAAGCGGATATCGCGGCGGCAGTGGATCGGATCGCCGGGCATGTGCAAGTGACACCGGTGATGGAGACGCACGGGTTCGCTCTGTCCTATCCGCTCAGCCTGAAGCTGGAGCAGATGCAGCATACCGGCAGTTTCAAGGCGCGCGGGGCCTTCAATACCCTGCTGTCCAGCGACGTGCCCGCGGCCGGGGTGGTGGCTGCCTCGGGTGGCAATCACGGTGCGGCGGTGGCCTTCGCCGCCCGCGCGCTTGGCCATCAGGCCAAGATCTTCGTGCCCGAGTTGGCAGGCCCCGCCAAGATTGCCCTGATCCGGGATACCGGCGCCGATCTTGCGGTGGTGCCGGGCGAATATGCCAATGCGTTGGCCCTTGCACAGGCGCATGAAGCTGCGACTGGTGCGATGCAGATCCATGCCTATGACGCGCCCGCGACCGTGGCGGGGCAGGGTACCTGTTTCGCCGAATGGGACGCGCAGGGGCTAGAGGCCGATACCGTTGTGATCGCGGTTGGTGGGGGTGGGCTCGTAGCTGGTGCGCTGGCCTGGTGGCAGGGCGCACGCAAGGTGGTCGCGGTCGAGCCCGAAACCTCCTGCGCCTTGAATGCCGCGCTGGCCGCCGGCCTGCCGGTCGATGTCGAGGTTTCGGGTATCGCCGCCAATGCGTTGGGCGCGCGGCGGATCGGCGAAATCTGTTTCGGTCTCGCGCAGGGGGGCGCCCAGTCGGTCCTGGTTCCGGATGCGGCCATCGCGACGGCCCAGCGCGCGCTCTGGTCCGAGCGGCGGGTTCTGGTCGAGCCAGCGGGCGCAACTGCGCTTGCGGCGCTGATGTGTGGCGCCTATCGGCCCGAACCGGGTGAACGTGTGGCCGTCCTGGTTTGCGGTGGCAATATCGCCCCGGATCCCTTTGCCGGGTGATGATTGCGGCTTGCGCTGGTTGTACCCGGGATCTTTATTAAGATTCCTGACGGCAACCATCGCCGACACGTTCTAAGCGCGGCTCAGCCAGCGGATTATATCCGGCGCCCTGCCAGCGGACGAGAAGCTGCGTCAGGACCATATCGCGCGTGCCTTTGATGCCAGTCATGTGCCGGCGCGCGAGGGGCTGCTGAGGCTCGAGGGGCCTGGGCTGGCGCAATTCGTACCGTCCGACATGCTGCTCACCTATGGCATGGCACCCTTTGTGGCCGATGTTGCTGGTTCTGGCGAATCTCGCTCCCCATTCCTAAAGCGTTCCGATCAATGCGTTGCTCCCGATGAAAGGCATGCGGCTGGCACATCGGTCGGCGGGCGTTCGGATTTCAGTGCAGCCGAGCCGGCACTGTGCTTTCTGGCGGGGGCCAATTCGGTGTTCTATGGCGACGTGTTGCTGACCGCGCCCAATGCCGGAACCGACGCCGATCCCGAGATGTTCGCCGCGCTGGGGGCGCTGGAAGACCCACAAGGCCGCAATCGGGCCCGGGCGCGTCGCATTGCGCCTTGGTCCGCGCTTGCGTATAGGCGAAACCAACGTGACGCATTCATCAGGGAGCAAGACCTCATGTCCAACCAAGAGCTGGAAGCCGCCATCGAGGCCGCGTGGGACGCGCGCGACAGCATCACACCCGCCACCACAGGCGCCACTCGCGAGGCGATCGAGGACACGCTGGCCGCGCTGGACAGCGGCGCGCTGCGGGTGGCCGAGAAACAGGCCGATGGCAGCTGGCACGTGAACCAATGGGCCAAGAAGGCGGTGCTGCTGGGCTTCCGCATCAAGGATATGGAAATCCAGTCGGGCGGCCCGCAGGGCGGCGGCTGGTGGGACAAGGTCGACAGCAAGTTTGCAGGCTGGGGCGAGAACCAGTGGAAGGCCGCCGGGTTCCGTGCCGTGCCCAACTGCGTGGTGCGCAAGTCGGCCTATATCGCACCGGGCGTGGTGCTGATGCCGTCCTTCGTCAACCTAGGGGCCTATGTGGACAGCGGCACCATGGTCGACACATGGGCCACGGTGGGCAGCTGTGCCCAGATCGGCAAGAACGTGCACCTGTCGGGCGGCGTCGGCATTGGCGGCGTGCTGGAGCCGATGCAGGCCGGTCCCACCATCATCGAGGACAATTGCTTCATTGGCGCCCGCTCCGAGGTGGTCGAGGGCGTGATCGTGCGCGAAGGCTCTGTGCTGGGCATGGGCGTCTATATCGGCCAGTCCACCAAGATCGTCGACCGCGAGACTGGCGAGGTCATGTATGGCGAGGTGCCGCCATATTCGGTGGTGGTCTCGGGTTCGATGCCGTCGACTGGCGGTGTCAGCCTCTATTGCGCGGTGATCGTCAAGCGGGTGGATGAGCGGACCCGGTCGAAAACCGGCATCAACGAGTTGCTGCGGGATTGACCTGCCGACAAGTCGCATCAGGTTCGGCCGTGGCGCAAAGGTGCCGCGGCCTTTTTGTTTTCCATCAGGCCCGCATGAGCGCGCGAACTTCATAGCTGCGTAATGCCGGGCGCGCGGCGGGACCGTAGCCGTAATCTGGCGCTGACAAATCGGGCATCAGTCGCAGGATTTCGCTGCGCGTGGCGGCATCGAAGGCCCCGATGGACATGTCGCCGGGATGATAGCTTTCGCTTTCCAGCCCGTTGGCCCAGATCACTTCGTGCCGGTCGAACAGAAGATGCACATAGGTCACCGGCAGCCCGTCCGAGCACCGTTTGATATCTCGTCCGTTCACAAGGTCCTTGGCCTTGACCAGAACCTCGCGAGACCCGAACAGCAGCTCGGAGCGCGACATCTCCAGCATCACGCGGTGGTTGGGTGAGACCGCGACCGGGCCATGCCGCCCCAGCGCGTTGCGCTGGATCAGAACCGGCGCGTCGATCCCCTTGGACAGGCGGGTCGTGCGACCGATCCAGCGCAATGGCTGGGGGCCGTTGTCGCGGGTCATCACGAGATCTCCGACCTCAAGCTTCTCGACCGGAACACGGCCATTGAGGACCCGGATAGGGGTGCCCGCGACGAAACAGGGTGTAGTCTTGACCGTGACGAAACCGGTATCTGTGTTCCCGGCTGAATCGGTCACCTCGTAAGAAAAGGAATTGCTGCTTTCCTCGGACCCATCGGAATCGATGGTGAATGTCCCGTCGGGGTTCAGCAGGATCGTCTCTCCCGTCGGCAGGGTCACAGTATCCCCCGCCGATACCGGCTGCCCGTTGATCTTGGTAATGGTCAGCGTGCCGCCCGCGGAAGAGCTGTCGTTGGCCAGAACGTCAACGGTTTCCGCATTGCCACCAGTGATTTCGACACTGTCATCCTCGGCGATCAGGGCGGTCTGGATCGAGTCGCCGGCAATCAGCAGGTTCGAATCATAGGCACCGTCGCCACTGTCCGCGATCGCGATCTTGATCGTGTTGACCTCGCCGGGATTGACCGGCGCCTTGAGCGTCAGGGTCACGGTGAACCCGTCCATCTCGGTATTGGCGATCTCGCCCGAGGCCGGATTGTCGACATAGAGATTTGAGTTCGACTGATCGTTGATACTGTCGATCGTGATGTCGCCGTCACCGACCGTCAGTTCGGCCTTCACGCCGTTCACCCAGATACCGACCGCATCGTTGAAACCGGACCCCACATATTCCAGATATTCCTCAGACGAGAACACCACCTGCATGGTCAGGGTCGATCCTTCGGGGATGAAGCTGGCCTCGAACACAGACGCGTCATAGGTCTGCGCGCCCGCCATCTCGGACAATTGCGCGTCACCTGCAAGGCCGTGATTGGTACTGGTGCCCGCCGACACGTTCGCGTCGCCCGAACTGTTGGTGATCGAGGTGGCGTTGCCGGTGGACAGGATCACCCCGCTGTCGGACGGTGTGATGTCGGGCGCGACGATATCTCCGTTCGAATAAATGCCTGAGGCTGACGTGGCCCCCGTATAGCTGGCTGTTACCACCTCTATCCCCGAGCCAAACATGGCATCGGCCATGTCCGTGGCAGATGCTGAAGTATCGATGGGAAGTTCACTGGCTGTAGGCATGTCGGGCGGGCCTTGCTGATTGTCGTCTCCCCGGCCTATCCCGTTGACCCTTTCCGTGCTCTTACCAACGGCTGGTGCGATGTCTGGTATTCTTGGAAAAATGTCCGCATCTGTCGGGCGTTGACCTGCCGATTGGCGCAGGCTAAGGCGGCAGCATGGAAAAGCCCGCCAAACAATCCCGCCAGCAAGTCTATACCCTTGTCGTCCAGATCGGGCGCAAGTCCGGTGACGGCCTGCCTGACGGGGCAACCGGCGCGGCGTTGATGTGTTATGCCAGCGGCGTGGACGAGGCCGAGGCGGTACGCGAAACGGTGGCGATTCTGAAACAGGCTGACACCGCGCCGCTGGATGTCACCGGATACGGCACGCTCGAAGAGCGCGAGGCGCAGGGTCACGAGATCGATACGGAAGAGCGCGCGCTGATGCAGCGGGCGCTGGACGAAAACGCCGTCATCGTGGCCCAGATGACACCGTTTTTCGACGACGACGAGGCGGCGGGCTGAGGCGGATCAGTTCCGGCGACCGAACCACTTGCGGTAAAGTTGGTCATACGTGCCGTCCTCGCGCAGGGCGAGCAGTGCCTGGTTGACGTCTTCAACCCGGCTTGATCCGGTTGGAAATGCGATCCCGTAGTTCTCGCGCAGAAACACCGAACCGGTGGTGACAGCCTTTCCCTTGCCCTGATGCGAAGCGTAATAGGACAGGATCGGCGCATCGAACACCAACGCGTCGAGTGCGCCTTGTTCAAAGGCAGTCAGCATCTCGTCAAGGTTCGAGAAAGCGGCAAATCCGATGTCACGACGATTGAGGAAGCCGGCGGCGGTGGAGCCTTCGATGGTGCCGACCTCTTGCCCGTAGAGGTCGTTGACCGAATTTACCGAGCCGCTGATCGCCTCGACCGTCATGACCGAGGTGATGCGCGCGGTGAAGACCGAAACCACGAAAAGCGAGGAGATCACCAGCACAACGCCGAACAGCCGGCCAAAGGCGGTGCGCGGCACCCGTTCCTCGAACCCGCCATTGACGACGAGGTTCAGCGCCCACCAGAAAGAGGGAAACCAGGCTTCGTGCAGTTTGCGATCGAAATAGGGCTGCGCGCGCCGCTCGAAATACCACATCAACATGCCGCCGGTCAGCAGGATGAAGAAGGCGGCGCCGATGGCCATGAACAGGTCTCGGGACAGCAGCGCCCTCAGAAGCGATGAACCGGCATTGCTCTCGGACGGCACCAGAATCTGGAGCCCGGATTCAAAGATCGGCTGGCTGAAATCCATCTCGGTCTCGCGCGCGGCGGTGATCGAGATATTGGCGATTGCCATATCCGCCTCTCCGTCGATAACGGCGGTCAGCATGTCCGAGAACCTGTCCTTGCGGTCCAGCGAGTAGGTCCAGCCAAGCTTGTCGGCCAACGCCGAGAGCAGATCGATCGAAAAACCGGTCTCTGTCCCATCCTCGACAAAAGAGAAGGGAGGACGCGTGACCGTGGCGACGTTCAGCGACTGCGCCAACAGCACTTGCGGCCACAATCCCAGGGCCAGGCAGACAGAGATGAGGAGCTTGTGCATCGGCAAAGTGTTTTCCGGTTTTTTGCCCCATACCCCAGCCGGGGCGTTCAAACAAGGCGACCCCAGGGTCAGCTTTGCTCATGGCAAGGGGAAAAGCCGGGCTTGCTTCCCGTCTGGCGTGCTATCAGCAGAATCCGCCCGCGCCCGTCATGCGCACGGGCCGGACCCTGAGCATCATCGGGTTCGGATCAGGCGACGCGTGCCTCGGCCAGGATGCGGGCGTCGAACGCGCGCAGGACATGATGGCTCGGGCGGCCATGATCGGGCAGGCGGCTGCGCTCGATCCCGGCGAGCACGCTGGCGGCCAGATGAAGCGGCTTGCGGTGCAGACGGCCGATGAACAGGCTTTCGGCCAGCGCCCCGGCCGTGACCATCGCCTCGTTGGTGGGCAGCAGCAATTGCGCATAGGTCGCCGTCAGCCCGGCGCGCGCGGGCAGAACCGAATGCCCGCCGGTCAGATGGCGGGCGGGGACCAGCACCGATTCTCGGCCAAACAGGTATTCCACCTCGGTTCCCGAGAGCAAAAGACGCTGCGCGGGCGCGGCCTGGATGTCCTGTCTCAGACCGAAATAGGGCCGGCGGATCGTCAGGGGCCGGGTGCTGCCGAAGGCTGGCATCGTGCGGCTGACCCGATGCAGGACCGGAACCGCCTCGCCGCTGGCGACGATCACCGTGTCGCCGCGCCGGATCCGCGACAGGGGCCGGTAGCCTTCTGGTGTGGCGATCGGCGTTTCCGGGTGCAGCGAGGGCATCGGGCCCACGGGCTCTATTTCGCTCGACAGCGCGAAATAGACCAGTTCGGGGGCGGTGAAACGGTGCGGGCCGTCCCGAAACAGCATCCGCAGATCACCGATGCGCAGCGGGCTGGGGGCCTCGACCTCGATCAGATGCGCATATTCGCGTTCGTCATGTTCCAGGGCCAGCCAGCCGGCACGGGCCGGTGCATCCCAGGCATAGCTGAGCCGCAAGGTGTCGATGCGCCCGGTATCGGCCACGTTCAGAACCTGATGCAGGACCGAGCCGCCCTGATTGACGATCAGTATCAGCCCGCCGCCCGGAATCGCCTGCAACGACAGGTGGAAGGGCCAGGCGCCGCCGCGGTCGAACTGCAACAGGATGCGGGGACGCTGGGCGTTGGGAAGCCGGGTTTCAAACACAAGGGTGCCGCGAACCATGAGGTCGTCTTCATGGGTGCCGACCAGACAAGGCGCATTTGTCGAGGCGCCAAGCCCCTCAGGGCGGAAATGTTCGTTCTCGGGGGCGGAAACGGCGATCCATCCCATGTCAGGCCACCTTTGCCGATGTGAGCAGCAGCTCGGTTTCGTATTTGCGCAGGACCCGACGGGCGGCAGGGCCATAGCCTTCGCCGGTGTCGGTGTCGAGTTCGGGGAAAAGCGTTCGGATCTCGGTCAAGGTCTCGGGCTCGAACAGATGCGTGGTTTGCGGGCCGGGTAGGAAGCTTTCGCTCGCCAGTCCCTTGGAGTAAATCACCTCGTGATTGTCGAACATCACGTGGACATAGGTGACGCGCCCGCCGGGCATGAAACGGATCCGGCGCCCATCCACCAGATCCTTGGCGGCGACCAGAACCTCGCGTTCGCCGAACAGCAGCTCGCTCAGGCTGTCGCTGATGAGGATGCGGTGCTGTGGCGAGACCAGGAGGTCACGTTGGGCGCCATAGGTTCCGGCGCGGATCAGGACGGGGGCGAAATCGCCCTCGGCGTCAACTGTACGCTCGCCGACCCAACGCACTTCTTGCGGGCCATTGTCGCGGGTGAGCACCTGGTCGCCCGGCGTCAGTCGCTCGACCAGGCGCTCGCCATAGGGGGTGTCGATCAGCGTCCCTGCCACGAAACAGGGGATCGCGTTGACGTTGACGATGCCGGTATCGGTCTGTGTGCCGTTGGTCACCGTGTAGGTGAAATTGAAATGCTCGACATCGCCATCGCCTGTCACGGTGATGGTGCCATCGGCGTTGAGCATTACGGTTTGCCCGGTGGCCAGCGTGATCGTGCTGCCCGTGGTGACGGGAATACCGTTCAGGTGGGTGATGGTCAGGGTGGCGCCCGAGTGGTTGATATCGTTGTCCAGGATATCCATCGTGACACTGCCGCCGGGATAGATCGTGCTGTGATCGGCGACCGCGACCAGCCGGGTTTGCACGCTGTTGGCGGCGATCAGCAGATTAGAATCGTAGTTGCTGTCGGACACGTCGGCGACCCCGATACGGATCGTGTTCACCTGTCCGGGGATCACGTTCATCGTCAGGGTCATGGTGACGGTAAGACCGTCCATCTCGGTATTGAACGCGTCGCCCGTGTTGTCCAGGAACAGGTTCTGGTTGTTGACCGAGTTGATGTTGCCGGGATCGGAATCGCCGTTGCCGACCTCTAATTGGGCCTGTTGCCCGTTGACCCAGACGCCGACGAAATCCTGATAGACCGAGTTCTGGAACTCGGGATACTCCTCGGACGAGAACACGAATTGCATCGTCATGACGCCGTGTTCCGGGATGAAGCTGACATCCAGATACGAGGCGTCATAGGTATTGGTGCCGGCTGCGGCGTTGAAATCGGGGTTGTTGTTTTCGCCCGATGTGTTGGTCGACGTATTGGTGGACCGGTTCGGGTCGCTGCCGTTGCGGGTAAAATGGCTGGCCCGCCCGGTGGACAGGATCACACCGGTATCGCCCGGGGTGGCCCCCGGCGCCAGCGCGTCACCGTTGGAATAGATTGCCGAAGACTGGCTCCAACCGGAATACGAGGCACCGACAACAGTAACGCCGTCGCCAAAGATTGTCTGCGCCATCTGCATTGCAGAGGCACCCTGATTATAGTTCAGCTCGGCGCCTGTTGCCATCTCCTGCCCCACGGTCTCACGATCCTGGGCAGGGAGGACGGGGCGGGCATTCGCCACGCACCACGTGAAACCGATCGCACCTGTCGTGCGCGTGCCGGTTTGGTTCAGCCGTCTTTGCGATTGTTACTGCTCGCTTTGCGGCCTTGCTGCTCGTAACCCTGCCTCGGGTCTTTTCTTTTCTACCTATAGGCTAGCATGGGTGTTCTGTCGCTGTTAAGTGAAAACGGGCAAATCCGAGGTGGCAACGCGACGTTTTCGTCACATTTCCCGTTCCGGACGATGCCCAAACCGCCAAGGAGACCTGAATGACACTCGACGCCGCGCGCCTGACCGCCGACCTGATCCGCTGCGCCTCGGTCACGCCCACCGATGACGGCGCGCTTGACGTGCTCGAGCGGGTGCTGTCGCAGGCGGGTTTTACCTGTACGCGGGTCGATCGCGGCGGCATCTGCAACCTGTTCGCTCGCTGGGGCGACAAGGGGCATGCGCGCAGCTTTGGGTTCAACGGCCATACGGATGTGGTGCCGGTGGGCGACACAGCGGCCTGGACCGTGGCGCCATTCGGGGCCGAGGAAAAGGACGGCTTCCTGTACGGGCGCGGCGCCACCGACATGAAATCGGGCGTTGCGGCCTTTGTCGCGGCGGCGGTTGACCTGGTCACCAGCACCCCGCCCGAGGGCGCGGTGATCATCACCATCACCGGGGATGAGGAGGGCGACGCGCTGGACGGTACCACCGCGCTCCTCGACTACATGGCTGCGTCGGGCGAGCGGATGTCGGTCTGCCTGGTGGGAGAGCCGACCTGCCCCGACCGCATGGGCGAGATGATGAAGATCGGGCGGCGCGGGTCGATGACCGCGTGGTTCACGGTGATGGGCGTGCAGGGGCATTCGGCCTATCCGCACCGGGCCAAGAACCCGTTGCCGGCGATTGCACGGCTGATGGACCGGTTGGCAAGCCACGAACTGGATCAGGGGACTGACCATTTTGACGCGTCTACGCTCGCAGTTGTGACCATCGACACCGGCAATACCGCGACCAACGTGATCCCGGCGCAATGCCGCGCGGCGGTCAACATCCGGTTCAACGACCTGCATTCGGGTGCCAGCCTGACCGAGTGGATGCAGGGCGAGGCGGACCGGGTGGCCGAGGAATTCGGCGTCACGGTCGAGATGAAGGTGAAGATTTCGGGCGAAAGCTTCCTCACCCCGCCCGGTGCGCTGTCCGATCTGGTGGCGGCCGCGGTCGAGGTGGAAACCGGCGTGGTGCCGGTGCTGTCGACCTCGGGCGGGACTTCGGATGCGCGGTTCGTCAAGGATCATTGTCCGGTGGTCGAGTTCGGGCTGGTGGGCCGCACCATGCATCAGGTGGATGAGCGGGTCGAGATTGCCCAGATCCATCAGCTCAAGGCGATCTATGGACGGATCCTGAGGGACTATTTCGCCTGAGCCGAAGCGATGCAGCGCACACTGGTCATCATGGTCAAGGAACCGTGCCCGGGCCGGGTGAAAACCCGGCTGGGGCGCGATATCGGCATGGTGGGCGCGGCCTGGTGGTTTCGCCATCAGACCCGGACACTGCTCCGGCGGTTGCGTGATCCGCGCTGGCGCATCGTGTTGGCGGTGTCGCCCGATGCCGAAGGTCTGGCCAGCCGGGTCTGGCCCACCGATCTGGCGCGCCGCCCGCAGGGGCGCGGCGATCTTGGCCAGCGCATGGCGCGGCAGTTGCGGCATGCGCCCAAGGGGCCGGTCTGTCTGATTGGCGCGGATATTCCCGGCGTCACCCGCGCACATGTTGCCCGCGCCTTTGCGGCGCTGGGTCGGGCCGATTACGTGTTTGGTCCGGCACCCGATGGCGGTTACTGGCTGGTGGGGGCTTCGCGGCGGTGCGCGTTACCGCCAAACCTGTTCGGCCATGTGCGCTGGTCCAGTGAGCACGCGCTGGACGACACGCTTACCGGGTTGCGCGGGCATCGGGTTGCCTTGGTCGACATGCTTCAAGATGTCGATACCGCCGCCGATCTGGGCGATGCCCCTATGCCGTCGCTTTTGCGGTGACGCCAACCGCGCCGCGTGCTACGGCGGGGGTATGACTCGCATCCCTACCAAGCAGGAAATCCTCGACTGGATTTCCGCGCATCCCACGCTCACCTCGAAACGCGATATCGCCAAGGCCTTTGGCATCAAGGGCTCGGACCGGATCGACCTGAAACGCGTCCTCAAGGAGCTGGAGGCCGAGGGTCATCTGGAGAAGCGCAAGCGCAGCTATGCCGACCCGGATCGGCTGCCGCCGGTCAGCGTGTTGCAGGTCAAGGAACCCGACGAGAACGGCGATCTCTTCGCGCGTCCATTGGAATGGCATGGCGAAGGGGTGGAACCTATCGTGTTGGTGCTGCCGCGCGCCAGCGACCCGGCGCTGGGGGCGGGGGATCGTATCCTTGCCCGCCTGACCGTGGTGCATGAAGAGGATCACAATTACGAGGCGCGGCTGATCCGCCGGATCGGCACCAACCCGCACAAGATCCTCGGCATCTTTCGCAAGGGAACCGAGGGCGGGCGTATCGTGCCCATCGACAAGGCGGGCCAGAACGAATGGCTGGTGGCCGAAGGCGCGGTGCATGGCGCCAAGGACGGCGAGCTGGTCGAGGCTGAACAGGCCGGGCCCAAGGGCCGCATGGGCCTGCCGCGCGCCCGCATCATCGAGCGGCTGGGCGATCCGAGCGCGCCCAAAGCGGTCTCGCTCATCGCCATTCATCAGCACGGCATCCCCGACGATTTCCCCGACAAGGTGATCGAAGAGGCGGACCGGACAAAACCTTTGGGCCTGTCGGGGCGGAAGGATCTGCGCGATATGCCGCTGATCACTATCGACCCTTCGGATGCGCGCGACCATGACGATGCCTGCTTCGCCCATGCCGATGATGATCCCAAGAACCCCGGCGGCCATGTGATCTGGGTCGCAATTGCCGATGTGGCGGCCTATGTCCGCGCGGGCAGCGCACTGGACCGCGAGGCGCGCAAGCGTGGAAACTCGACCTATTTCCCCGACCGGGTGGTGCCGATGCTGCCCGACCGGCTGTCGGGCGATCTGTGCTCGCTTCACGAAGGCGTGCCGCGCGCCTGTATCGCGGTGCGGATGCAGATCGACGCGCAAGGCAACAAGATCGGGCACCGGTTTGTGCGCGGGATGATGCGCTCGGTCGCCTCGCTGAACTATCAGGAGGTGCAGGACGCCATCGATGGCAGCCCCAACGACAAGACCGGGCCGCTGCTGGATGAGGTGCTGAAGCCGCTTTATGCCGCTTACAAAGCACTCGACGCGGAACGCAACCGGCGCCAGCCTCTCGACCTTGATCTGCCGGAACGCAAGATCGTGCTGAACGACAAGGGCCATGTGGACAGCGTGGCTTTCCGTGACCGGTTGGATGCGCACAAGCTGATCGAAGAGTTCATGATTCTCGCCAATGTGGCCGCCGCCGAGACGCTGATCGCCAAGCGCGTGCCGCTGTTGTTCCGGGTCCACGAGGAACCCGCGCCCGAAAAGCTGGAGGCGCTTCGCGAGACGGCACAGGCCTCCGGGCTGACGCTGGCCAAGGGGCAAGTGCTGCAAACCCGCCACCTGAACGCGCTCTTGCATCAGGCGGCGGGAACGGACGAGGCGGAACTGATCAATATGTCGACCCTGCGGTCGATGGCGCAGGCCTATTACAACCCCGAGAATTTCGGGCATTTCGGTCTGGCGCTCAGGAATTACGCGCATTTCACCTCGCCCATCCGGCGCTATTCCGACCTGATCGTGCATCGCGGTCTGATCAAGGCGCATGGTTGGGGTGATGACGGTTTGACGTCGGACGAGATCGAGCAGTTGGACCGGATCGCCACCCATATCTCGGACACCGAGCGCCGTTCGATGATGGCCGAGCGCGACACAACCGACCGCTATCTGGCGGCCTATCTGTCGGAACGGGTGGGCAATGAGTTCACCGGTCGGATCAGCGGCATCGCGCGGTTCGGCGCCTTTGTGAAGCTGGACGAGACCGGCGCCGACGGGCTGGTGCCGGTGCGTTCGCTGGGGCGCGAGTTTTTCCATTTCGACCGCGAGGCGGGGACGCTGATGGGATCGGAAACCGGGCTGCTCATCTCGATCGGGCAGCGCGTAACGGTGCGGCTGGCGCAGGCCTCGCCGGTGACCGGCGGGCTCGAGTTCGAGATGCTGAGCCTGGAAGACAGCGAGATGCCGCGCGGCGGCGCCCCGTCCAAGGGCAAGCGCGTGGTGCGTCGCAAGGCGGCCAAGGCCAAGCATAAGGCCGACAAGATCAAGCGCAAGCTGGACCGCAAGCGCCGGTGACGCCGGACAAGCCAGAGCCCCATTTTGCCGAAACGGAAACCCGTCGTTAACCGGCGGACTCCATACTCGCCGATGACGGACGGTAAGGCATGGTGAGGTGGCATGACAGACGATCAGATCCGGCTGGTACATTCCAGTTTTGCCCGGGTATTCGCGCGCAAAGCGGAACTGACCGAACGGTTCTATCACCATCTTTTCCGGGAGCTGCCCGACTCTCGCAGACTGTTCAAAGGCGATTTTCCGGCGCAAAAGGAAATGTTCGCCTCGATGCTGGCCGCCACCGTCCGCGGTATGAGCGACGCAAAGAGTTTCCAGCTTCTGGGGCGCGGTCTGGCCCAGTCACATGCGCGGTTCAATCTGAACCGTGACGACCTGAAAAAGGCGGCCCGCGCTTTGCAGACCGCCTTGTCCGATGTGATGGGTGGCGCGTTGTCGCCCGAGGAAACAGCCGCCTGGAACGAGGCGGTGGCGCAGCTGATGGAGATGCTGGCCGCGCCCGCCTGACCCCGGTCAGACCGACATGCAGATGTATTTCATCTCCAGATAGTCCTCGATCCCGTGATGGCTGCCTTCGCGGCCCAGGCCCGATTGCTTGATGCCGCCAAAGGGCGCGACCTCGGTCGAGATTATGCCGGTGTTGACGCCGACGATGCCATATTCCAGCGCCTCGGCCACCTTGTAGACCCGGCTCAGATCCTTGGCATAGAAATAGGCGGCAAGGCCAAAGATGGTGTCATTCGCCATATGGATCACCTCGTCCACGTCATCGAACTTGAACAGCGGTGCCAGCGGGCCAAAGGTTTCTTCCTTGGCAACCTTCATGTCTTGCGTGACGCCGGTCACCACGGTCGGTTCAAAGAAGGTGCCACCCAACGCATGCGGTTTGCCGCCGGTCAGGACCGCACCACCCTTGGCGGTGACATCGCCCAGATGTTCCAGCACCTTTTCAACCGCCTCGGCATTGATCAGCGGGCCGGTGGTTACCCCTTCGTTCAACCCGTCGCCGACATTCAGCTTGGCCACGGCGGCAGCGAGTTTCTCGGCAAAGGCATCATAGACGCCTGCCTGCACATAGATCCGGTTGGCGCAGACGCAGGTCTGGCCGTTGTTGCGGAACTTGCACAGCATCGCCCCTTCGACAGCGGCATCCAGATCGGCATCGTCGAACACGATGAAGGGCGCGTTGCCACCCAGTTCCATCGAGCATTTCATGACCTGATCAGCGGCCTGTTTGAGCAGGATGCGGCCCACCTCGGTCGAGCCGGTAAAGGTCAGCTTGCGCACGCCGGGGTTCTCGCAGAACTCCTTGCCGATCTCGCTGGCGCGCGACGAGGGGACCACGTTGAACACGCCTGCCGGGATGCCCGCCTGTTCGGCCAGCACCGCCAGAACCAGCGCCGACAGCGGGGTTTCCGCTGCAGGCCGCGCAACAAAGGCGCAGCCGGCCGCCAGTGCCGGGCCGGCTTTGCGGGTGATCATCGCGTTGGGGAAGTTCCACGGCGTGATCGACGCGGCCACCCCGATCGGCTGTTTCAGCACGGTGATCCGCTTGTCGCGCTGGTGGCCGGGAATGGTTTCGCCATAAATGCGCTTGGCCTCTTCGGCAAAGAACTCGATGAAGGATGCACCATAGGCGATCTCACCCACCGCTTCGGTCAGGGGCTTGCCCTGTTCGGCGGTCAGGATGCGGCCCAGATCCTCGGCGTTGGCCATCATCAGGTCGTACCAGCGGCGCAGGATCGCGGCGCGTTCCTTGCCCGTGTATTTGGCCCATTCCTTTTGTGCCGCCTCGGCCTGGGCGATGGCGCCCGCCACCTGGGCGCGGCTCAGGTCCGCGACCTCGGCGATCACGTCACCCCGCGCGGGGTTGGTCACGGCAAAGGTGCCGTTGTCGCCGTCAACCCATTGGCCGCCGATATAGGCCTTGGTCGCCAGCAGCTTCGGGTTCTTCAGGAGCGATTTCAGATCGGTCATTGCGTCCAGCATGGCTGAGTCTCCGCCTAGAATGTCTCGGGTGCACCCAATCAGGTGTGTCGCCTCTTGTCTATGTCCACTCGTGGGGCGGAATCAATCCAGATTTGATCAAATTATCGGTCGGGCCTTAGGAAAACTCCCACTTGATCGACTCGGGGGCTTGCGCCAATGTCCGTGCGGGCTCTGGCGATGGCGTCGCCTCATGCCGCGCGGCATGCGCCCACTCCCCGTCCTGAACGCCGGGACCTTTCTGCAAAGGAGGGTCAACCATGACCGCTGATTTGTCGCGTCCGGAATTCTATCGCTATCACAACGGAACCGAAGCCAGGCTGCCTTTCGAGGCCGCGGAATACGAAGCACGTCTTGCCGGGTTGCGCGCCCGGATGGAGGCGCTGGGCGCCGAGGCTGCCGTGTTCACCTCGATGCATAACATCGCTTATTACTCGGGCTTTCTCTATTGCGCCTTCGGTCGGCCCTATGCGCTGGTCGTCACACCGACCGAAAGCGTGACGATCAGTGCAGGTATCGACGCGGGCCAGCCCTGGCGCCGCTGCCATGGCGACAACATCACCTATACCGACTGGCAGCGCGACAACTACTGGCGCGCGATCCGTTCGGTCACTGGCGAGGGGCGGGTGATCGGCTATGAAAGCGATCATCTCAGCCTGTTGCAGAAGGGCAAGCTCGACGGCTTCCTGGCGCCGTCGAAAACCGTCGACCTGTTCGACACCACCATGCGTCAGCGGATGATGAAGTCACCCGCCGAGATCGCATTGATCCGGCAAGGCGCGCAGGTGGCCGATGTGGGCGGCTATGCCATCCGCGAGGCGGTCAAGGCCGGTGTGCGCGAGATCGACGTGGCCATGGCCGGGCGCGACGCGATGGAGCTGGAGATTGCCAAGCGGTTCCCCGATGCCGAATACCGCGACACATGGGTCTGGTTCCAGTCGGGGCTGAACACCGATGGCGCGCATAACCCGGTGACGGGCCGGGTACTGGAACGCGGCGATATCCTGTCGCTCAACACCTTTCCAATGATCTCGGGTTACTACACGGCGCTGGAACGCACCATGTTCGTGCAGGAGGTAGACGCCGCCAGCCTGAAGATCTGGGAGGCCAACGTCGCGGCGCATGAATACGGCATGTCGCTGCTGAGACCGGGGGCGAGCTGTGCCGAGGTAACCCACAAGATCAACGATTTCTTTGCCGAGCGTGACCTGCTGCAATACCGCACCTTTGGCTATGGTCACAGCTTTGGTGTGCTCAGCCATTACTATGGTCGCGAGGCAGGTCTGGAACTGCGCGAGGATATCGACACCGTGCTTGAACCGGGCATGGTGATCTCGATGGAACCGATGCTGACCATCGCCAATGACCAGCCCGGCGCTGGCGGATATCGTGAACACGATATCCTCGTGATCACCGAGGACGGCAACGAGAACATCACCGGCTATCCCTACGGGCCGGAATTCAACATCGTCGGTTGAGGCAGGCGAGATTTTTCGCCGAAAAATCTTCGCCCCCTGACGGGGGCGGAGCATCGCGCGTCACAACCGGATCACGTAATCCTTTGTGGTGGTCTCGATCACCTCCCACGTGCCGGAAAAACCGGGGCGCAGGATGAAACTGTCCCCGGCGCGCAACGTGATCTCGGTGCCCTCGGCATCGGTCAGTATCGAATGGCCTGACAGGATGCGGCAATACTCCCATTCATCGTAAGAGATGCGCCACTTGCCCGGGGTCGAGCGCCAGATGCCGCAATAAAGCCCGTCACTTTCTTCGAGGTTCCAGGTGGTAAAGACCGGATCGCCCGACAGCACCTTTTCGGGTGCGGGGCGCTCTGCCTCGCCTGTCCCTTCGGGGGTCACCGGTTGGTAATAGCTGCTCATTGCCTGCCTTCCTCTGAATGGTTCGCAGCGGAGCATCGCCTGAGGTGCGGCAGTCGACAAGGCAGATTCAACCGGCTTTCCTTTTGCGTCCGAGTTTGCCACAGTTTTTCCAATCCCGGCGCCCTGGGGGATGTAAATTCTTGTTACATACCCTATCTTTCAGATGTATTTGACCCAAAAGGATAAAGCCATGTCCGATACCGCATTCGAGGCAATGATCCTGGAGACCCAGCGCAAGGTGCGCGAAAGTCAGGCCCAGATTGAAGGTGTCACCAGCCGGATCGAGGCGGCCCGTGCCAAGATCGGCACCGCCGAGGCCGATATCGACATCGAGAACGCCACGCTGGAAGATGTGCACGCCCATACCGAGGTGATGAACGCCAATATCGCCGAGCTAATCATGGGGCTGGACGATGTGACCTCGGCTTTTTCCAAGGATTTCGACGAAATGCGCTCGAAAACCGGGTGGGAGAGCTTTGTCGGCATCTTCTCCAGCGGCAAATCGGAATCGATGCGGCAGGAGCGGATGCGCACCGCCAATATCGACGACAAGTTGCAGGATCTGATCGCCAAGTCGGATGTGATCGTCAAGCTGCTCGAAGGGCAGTTGGCGGTGCTTGAAGAGCAGCGCACCAAGGTGGAAACCAACCTGTCCGGCACGTTGGATGATCGCGAGGCGACCGTTGGCGTGTTGGAGGCCGTGCGAGCGGAAATCCTCGCCATGGATCCGCAGATCATCGCGCTGGAAAACAAGATCAGCGTCGAACAAGATGCCGCCGCGCGCACCAAGCTGGAAACCGAACTGGCCGAGCTGAACAAGGCCTATAACGCCAAGGTACGCGACGAGCAGGTGAAGCTGGCGAAAAGCCAGACGCTGGAACGCTACATCGAAAAGGGCAAGTCTTGGGTCGACAGCCTGCAAAACCAGGCTGCGACCCAGATGGTGCTGATCAACAAACTGCAAACGGACACGCAACAGCGGGTTGTGCTGTATGATGCGCTGACCAAATCGTTGAAAACCGCGCAGCAGCAGGACGTGGCCCACCGCATCAACGAGATCGGCGTGCAGACCGACCAGGAAGCGCAGACTGCCATGGCCGCCATCGGCACCGCGACCAACCAGAAAATGGCCGACATGCTCGAGGCGCATGAGGATCACATGGTCTTTGCCCGCGACGTGCTGGAGAAGAAGGCCAAGGCCGATGAGCGCTTTGCCCGCCGGTTCGCCGCGATCGTCGAGAAGCACGACAAGAACCTGTATGGGGGCTGATCTTGGCCGACCCCGCCCACGATCACGTCGGCCTGACCGACACATTCGCCTCGCGCCGGTATTTCCGCAAGTTCGAGACAATTACCACCCATCTGCTGCGGGTGGCCGCCAACATGGAGGCCGAGGGCGCGATTAGCCGCGATGAGGTGCGGATTGTCTCGCGCTATATCTCGGGGCTGCTCTTCAGCTTTCGTGCGCTCAGCATGAAGTATCTGCTGGTCGGGCGCGATACGGGGCGGTTCTTCGGCTCGCTCAACATGGACAAGCGCGACAGCGGCTTTCCGGTGGCGGCCGAGTTGATGACCATGGCCAACGACGCCCAGCAGGCGGCCAGCCATCTGGCCAACATGCCGTCCGAGGCGGCGCTCAAGGACGAGATGGTCCAGACCATCCTGGGCAATCGAGAGATCCCGACCAAGCTGCAATTCGCCCTGTCGCAGCGGCTCTACTACGAGGAACTGGTCAAGGGGCAGTTGTTCTGGGTGCGCAATGACCCCGAATGCCACTGGATTTCTACCGAGGGCGAGCGGCGCCGGTTCCTGCTGCATTGGGCGGTCTATGACAGCCAGATCAACCTGCCGGTGATCTATCTGATGCGGCTAGAGGATACCGGCAAACAGGCGCTGCCCAAGGACAGCCGCCGCTGGCCCGAAGTACAGGCGCATCTGATGGCGCAGTCGCTTGCCGGGCTGAAGCTGTTGACCATCGCCAAGGGGTTTGACGAGGATTTCGACGACCTGCACCCCAAGCATCTGCGCCGCATCCATGTGGGGCCGATGTATTCCTCGGCCTTTACCGAACAATCCGGTCCGCTGCGCGCGGTGCTGGAGGACGCGCAGGCGCCCGCCGGGCAGGACTGGGCGCTGGCCTGGACCAGCGAGGAGCTGGAAAGCGAGGAGGTGCGCGAGGAGCGCGTGGGTTGGTTCGGTACCGTCGAGCGCGAGGTCTTTGCGCTTGACCCGTTTGGCGGGCAGGGGGCCGAGACCGGGGCAACCCGTACCAGCCGGTCGATCATCCTGCCGCAGCGCCCGTTCCAGGTGCTGGCTGAACGCAATCCACCGGGTTTTGCCGATGTGCGCAAATTCGTGGTGAGCGAGGGCGGGCAGGTCCTGCGATATTGATTGGCCCTGCCGGGCCAAGCCTCCGGCGGGAGTATTTTGAGCAAAGTGAAGACAGGGGCGTAGTGACATGAGCCTGACATCCGACCAGATGGAACTGCGCGAAGAGGCGATCCGCGCACATTACCCGGCGGCCACCGCGCTGCTGGACGGGTTCGACCATGCGCCGCGCGTGGCGCAGGTGAGGACGCCCGCCAGGGCGGAGGAGCGCTCGCCGGGCATTCCAACGGCGCGGCGGTTCCGCTCGACCACCCCCGGTCTGGTGACGCGGCGCACCACCCGGCCCGACGGGGTGCATCTGCGCGAGCGGATCGAGGCGGCGGATGACGGCGACACGCTGGTCTCGCCGGTACAGGCCACCGTGGCGCAGGCGATCCGTCGGGCGCTGGCCATCGCGTTGGCCATGGGCGAGGGCTATGGCGAGCGTACGCCGCTGGGCGATCTGAAACGCGCTAATCTGGCGGGCGACCTGCCGGCGGCGCGCAAGGGCGAGTTCACCGAACTGCTGACCGCCGAGGCGCTGGTTGTCACCCATGTGTTCGGCAATGCGCTGGCCTATCTGTTGTCGCCGCATCTGGGCGCCACCTCGGTCGAGGTGGGCGAGGTCGAGGAGTTTCTGACCGACAATGCGCAAGTGGCGCTGCACGGGGCGCTGTGGGATCTGGACCAGAAGCTGGAGCAGTTCGCGGGTGACGACGCGCAACTGATCGCCACCACCGCCGGATTTGCCGAACAGCTGATGGCCAAGGCCGCCGCGCGCGCTCAAGGCGCCGGGCATCTGGGGCCCTTCACCGGGGCCGCCTGGCATGTCGAGGCCGATGATCTCACCCTGCGCGGCTTTACGCCCGCGGCCAAGGCGCGCTCGACCAAACTGACCATGACGTTCAAGAAACCGAACGAGGTGGTCGGCAACCATATCGCCAAATACCAGGCCATGAAGCTGGCCAAGATGCTGATGGCCTATGATTTCGAGCGCCGCCTGAACCCCTTTGCGGAACTTGGCGGCTTCATCTTCACCTTCATGGGCGATGGCAAGCCGGGCACCGGCAAGACGACGCTGATCCAGATGATGGCGGGGCTGATCGACGAATACTGCCGCAACGCGGGCTATCCGTTCCGCTATCAGAACTTCGGCATCGACAATATCGACAGCTATCAGGGCAAGTCGGGCCAGAATGCCAAGGCCTTTGTCCAGAATGTGCTCGATCCCGGCGTGATCGGGTTCGGCACCATCGACGATATCGACCAGATCGCGGGCAAGCGCGGCGACCGCCAGTCGAGCGCGGGCCAGCAGGAGGTGACGGCGGTGTTCATGGAGGCCTTTGCCGGTGCCAATACCGTGGTGCGGGGCAATTGCACCTTCGGCATGTTCTCGAACTATCCCGAGAATGTCGACGACGCCCTGCGCCAGCGCGCGGGCGCGCGGTTCCTGGTCGACGGGCCGCAGACGCGCGAGGATTACATCGATATTCTGGCCCTGCTCTTGGGCAAGCGCCACGATATCCCGCTGGGCGCGCATGACCTCTATGCCGCGCAAGAGATCAAGCGCGCGGTGGCGGCCAGTTTCGCCGCCCATGGCCGCCCGCAAGAGGCCGGGCTGGCGCAGGTATGGGAGAGGGTGGGGGCGCAGGTCGGCCCGCTCGACACCATCGCCAAGCTGGGGACCTATCTGAAAGGGATACAGGAGGCCGACGAGCGTTTTACCGGCCGCGCAATCAAGAACATCACCGACGCGGTCAAGGTGCGGGCGATGGATTTCGAACTGCCCGATGAGTGGATGGAGACCCCCGATCTGTTCCTGTTTCGCGACTATGACACCAAGCTGGCGATGATCGAGGAGCTGCGCCAGCCCATCACGGTCGACATGGTGGTGCAGGAGATCAACCGCTATGCGGATTCAGAGTTCCGCTATGCCGACAAGTCCGACGAGGTGGCCATCGACGGCATGGTGCGCGAGATGGGGCGGATGGAAGTGGCGAAGAAGCGGTATCTGGAGGGGAAGGGTTGAGCGAAACAAGGAAAGTTTCCCTAATTCAATATGATCTTACTCGTGAAGGCTTCAGATCATTACCGGAAGAACATCAAGCGGTTCTTGCGGTCCTTAGCTATGCAGTAAGTGAAATAAATGCTCTGCAAAGATTGTTTGTTGCGCAAGAGCTTAAAATGACTGATTTTGACGCTGTAAACAGCGCTATTAAAATTCAGTATTTCGTTGTTTTGCGCACTTGGAGCTCGAAGCTATTTGAGGTCATCGATTTTTTTGATAAGGCATTCTTTGGTAAAAAGCCCGAAGTCAAAGATAATATTTTACTAGGCTTGGCTAGCGCCGCTGCGGAGAAGATCAACTCGATCCGGTCTGGCGCAGGCTATGATACGGCTAGGGATATAAGGAACGAAGCGGCATACCACTACTCATTCAAAGCCGCAAAAGGCAACTTAAGTCATGTTCGTGATCAGGCCGATTGCAGATTGTACACCCATGTTCATGGTGGAAATGACTTTTATCCGTTGGGTGAGGAGGTCATGTTTCAGGCAAGATTGGAAAGGAAATGGAAGGCGCTTCCAAGCATAAATGAACGAAATGGCGCCTTCCTGAGCTGGCTCGAATGGAATCAAAAATCCACACACGTACTTGGAGAGGTGTGCGCCTATTTTTTTGACAAGTTGGTTTTCTCGGTTGTACCGGAAATAGGCTGGAGTGAGGGGGCTTATGAAATCCCATCTAGTCTGGTTGGGGATCCTAAGCGTAGAAAAACGCCAGTGTTTGTCGAGTTTCTTGAACCATGATCCGCCTCATCCAATCCGGCCTGATGTTCGGCAATCTCGTGCATATCTCCAGCCCGGCGCTGGTGGAGCGGTATAATCGCGCGCTCCAGCATCTGGCGGGCAAGACCACCGCGCTTACCGATTTCCATATCGACATCTCGGGCTATTCGCCCGAGATCGGGGACGAGTTGGGCGATCCGCTCTACCTCAACCCCAACGGGGTCAACCGGCAGTTCATCCTGTTGACGCCCGAGCAGAAGCGCGCGCCGCTCTTGAACGTCAAATTCTCGACCTCGCGCCCCATCCTGCGCGAGTTCATCGAGGCGAACGAGGCGCAGATCTTTGCGCTGACCGCCACCGATGCGGTGGCGGGAGAGCTGGTGAACTCTGTCTTCCGGCTGCGCTCGCCCGCCGACCTTTTCACCCTGCGCAAGATCGAGATCGAGGCCGACACTGTCGGCGGCACGCTGAAGAACGCCGACAAGCTGGCGGCGATGATCGAGAGGTTTAAGACCGAAAACGATGCCTGGTTCGACGATGTGCTGATCGCCGAGATGATCGGCATTTCGAAACAGACCGGTGATATCAGCCGCAACCCCGTGCATCTGAGCCACAAGGCGCATGAGCAGCGCAATTTCTGGACGGCGCATTTCGGCGGGCTCTACCTGTTTCCCGATGTGCAGCACCCGGCGATGATCTGCGCGGGCGAAAAGCCGCGCGACGAGATGCCGGTGAAATACGTGTTCGACCTGAGCGAGCGCAACCGGATTGCCAAGTTCCTCGATTACAACAAGCTGGCCGAACCCATCGTGCGGGCGCGCGGCATGGATGCGGCGGCGGTGCTGCGGCAAAAGATGGATTTCATCGTCATCGACACCGCCGCAGGCGCTGGGCTGAACCCGGCGGGGCTGGACCGGGGCGATATGCGGCGGTTGGCGCGGATGCATGCCGACAGGCTGCCCGATGAGTATCACGGGCTGGCCGAACTGGCGCGCTGGGCCGAGAACGGTGGCGACTGGCCGCGCATCTCGGCCGATCATCCGGCCTATTTCTATGGTCTGCGCGCGGCGGATACGCCCGACCGCGATCTGGTCAACATGCTGCTGGCGGAACTGGCGCCGCTGGATGCCCGCCAGCTCTTCATCTGCCACAAGGAGCTGTTCTATCGTCTCTATGCCACCTGGAGCGAGGCCAAGAAGAGCTTCGTTGCCGATTTCCTCGCGCGCGAGTATCAGGTGGACAAGGCAGGCGCCCGTGCGGCGCTGTTCGGGCATGAGCCGGACATGGAGAGCGCAGACAGCCCGCCCGGACTGGACGAGCGGATGATCGCGCGGGTCGGCCCCTGGGGCGCGATACGGAGGAGATAGGGTGTTCGGACTTCTCAGACTTGTCGTTGTCCTGCTTGTGGTGCAGACCGTGGCCTATATCGGCCTGTCGTTCTATTCCCGGGCGGTGCGGCGCGGCAAGCTGAAGCGCTGGTGGGAGGAAAAGGGCAAGACCGGCGACAAGGAGGCCTTTGTTTCGCGCGGCCTCAGGGCTTATGACAAATCGTTTCGGCGCAAGCTGATCCTGGGGGTCTACTTCGTGCCCTGGGTGCTGATCGCAGTGCTGATCTATATCGTGAATTTCAAGTGAGGACCTGGCCATGCGCTATGTCAAATGGGTGATCATCGGGCTGTTCTGGCTCAGCGTCGCCGCCTTCTTGCACTATACGTTGCCGCAGCGCGATATCGTGCGCATCGTCAACACCTATGAGGAACGGCAGGAGCTGAACGACTGGACCCGCATCTTCTGGTCGCGGCCCGACGACCAGTCGGTGGCGATCATCAACCGCGATGTCCAGTTCATCCAGGGGGTGACACCCGAAGGCCGACCGCGTGTCTATCGCAACGAGGATACCAGCTGGAGCTGGCCGCCCTATTTCAAGTTCGACACCGCAAATCTCTATACCGAGGCGAATGACGCGATTTCGTCAAAGGACAAACCTGAATGGGTAGCGGTCACCCATTACGGCTGGCGAAATGAATTCCTGTCGATCTTTCCCAACGCGGTCGCAATCAAGCCGGTCGCGGGGCCGGATGTCCGCCTGATCCCCTGGCTGAACATCATCATCCTGATCCTGCTGGCGGCGCTGGTCTGGGCGATCTGGGTTCGCTGGCGCCGGTTCCGGCAGCGGCGCATCGATCCGGTGATAGAGGATGTCGAAGACAGCCTCTATGCTGCCGGCGAGGCGATCGAAGAGCGTCGGGGGCGGTTCCGGCGCTGGCTGGACAGCTGGAAATCGAAATAGAACTTCACGCTTGACCTTTCACTGGCTGGAACCTTCAGAAGCGGGTCACGCATCCTGGGGAGCATGAAGTGAATCGCGCTGTCATCATCATTCTGGCCGTGGCCGTCGCCGTGGCGGCATATGTCTTGTATCCGCGATCAAAGGCGGTCGAACCGGTCGCCTCGAATACAGGGGTGGCCTTGGTGTCTGTGGCCTTGCCTCAGAGTCTTTCAGAGAACGCGCAGATCGGTGCCCGGGCGTACGAGGCAAAATGTCTTGTCTGCCACGGTCCCAACGCAGAGGGGCAGGATGAGGTCGCACCGCCCTTGGTACACAAGATCTACGAGCCTTCGCATCATGGAGACGAGGCGTTTCAGCGTGCGGTTTCTCAAGGTGTGCGCGCGCATCACTGGCGGTTTGGGGATATGCCCCCGGTTCAGGGCCTTAGCCGGGCCGATGTTGCAATGATCATCAGCTATGTTCGCGAGCTTCAGGTTGCGAATGGCATCCGCTGAGATGGTTCAATCGGCAAAAAGATGGTCGGTCTGGGTGATCCGCAACGCCTGATCCCAGGGGATCGACAGGAACTCGGCCACCTTGTCGGCGTTCTCTTCCGGGGTAGAGGTCTGGTGAACCCGGCCATATCGGGCAAAGCCGGCATCGCGGATGCGGTCCGCCTCATAGGTCATTTCGTTGCGAATGGTGGGCAGCAATCGTTCAAGCGTCGCCTTGGGCGTGCGCTCGCCGGCGAGCCCCACCCGATAGGAATGGCCGATCAGGTAGTCGTCGGTGAACTGGCATTCGACTTCGAGCATCCGGGTCACCGAGCGGTCGGAAAAGAAATCGTGCATAAGATCGAGGTTTGAGGGATCGAGGCAGATCACCAGTCGATCGGTCTCGAAATACTCGAACAGCATTCGCATCAGGGCGCGGCGGTGCCGGGTCCGTTTCTCCAGAGTTGCCTGAATGCCGCCCAGGTCAGGTAGCGGTGTGCTTTCCTCGTTGAACAGGTATTCGATGGTGGGCACGTTGGTAACTTGCCGGATCTGTTCCAGCAACCGCTTGGCCACGTGCCATTTCTTGCACACCACGATCATCAGTTCGCGTTCGCGCCCCAGCGTGCTTTCGGTCTCCCAGAACCGCATGGCAAAGCGGCGCCCGATCCGGCCGCGTCCGGTCAGGAACTTGTAGAGGTTGCGCCCCTCGTTCGAGATCTGGAACTGCACCCCATGCGCGGCATAGAGCCGGCCCAGACGCGCCTTCAGCTCCTTCGCCTCGGGGCTGATCTTGCGGGCGAACAGAAAATCCTGGCTAAGCAGCAGGTCGTAATGGTCGTTGTAGAAACTGACCGGCATGCCGTAATCCGAGAACATCAGAAAGGTCAGCGTGCGCGGGTCGATCTCGTGTTCGGGGATCAGGTGCCGGACCAGAGTCTGGAAAAAGGTCTCGTCCGGGATCCAAGTGGTGGCAAAAAATCGCATCACGTCGCGGCGCTTGCGGGTGAACTCGAGGATCCATTCGATCGTCCGGCGGCGCAGGCACCACCATTGACTGCCGATCATCACTTGGATGTCGCCTGGAATTTCGCGCGTCAGTCCGAACCGTTTCTGTGCCTCAAACATGGTGTAGAACAAGCGTTTCTGGGTGCGCTCGTTGAACCAGTGGCGATAGATCAGTCGCTCTTCCTTCCAGCCGGTCTTGATCCAGTCGCTTTCGAAATAATCGAAACTTTCGATATAGTCCTTGTCCTCAGCGTCCAGAAAGCTGTGGGCGTATTCGGCGGTCTTGATCGCCATGCAGTCGCCCGACAGCATGTAGAAATGGGTGGCTCGGGGAAACTCCTCGACAGCGGCCTCGATGGCGTTGAGCGTGGCCTGCACCAGCGACCATTCCCCCCAGCCGCATTTGATGCGGCGCCGGGCAAAGGTGACGTTCGGGTTGTCGGACAGCGCGCTACGGATACGGGCATAGTCTGCCTTGCGCGCGCTGGCGTCGAAATGGATCGACATGTAGTCGCCTGCGGCGGTCAGCCGCTCTGCCTGCATGATGATCGCATCCGGATCCTTGTGGCACAGGAGAATATAGGCGATTTTTGCCATATCGGAAACGATCGGTCCCTGTTTCTGCTCTTTGTCTACCCTGATAAAGGTGAAGGCCGATTGAATAAACAGAGTTTATTTGTTTTTTTGGTGCGCAAAGACGCCTGAAGCCAGACTATGGCGGAACAGGCAAAGGAGGCAAGGCAGATGGGTTTTCCCGGCACTTGGATGACGGAAAGTGAAAGCGTGGTCTATCGGGTGGTGCCGAAATGCGCCTGCTCGACCATCGGACAGATCATGTACTACTCGGATCATGGCGCGTTCTTCGATGGCGACATCCACGATGCGCAGGCCGGGTTGCACAAGTGGGCGCTCGAGGCCAGCCAGGGGCCGATCACCCGTAATGTAAAGGCGCACAGGTCCTATTCGTTCACCTGCGTGCGCAATCCCTATACCCGTATCCTCAGTTCGTTCTTCGACAAGATCTGCGGCATCCAGCGCAACGGCAAGCGCTATCGCGGCAATCTGGTGCCGATGCTGGTCTATAAGTACGGTGTCGAGGTCGGTGGCGAAGACGGCAAACAGGAGTTTGACCAGATCGCCAGTTTCCGCCGGTTCCTGCTGTTCGCGCGCGACACCATCCGCTGGCGGCGGCCGATGGACCCGGACATTCACTGGTCAGCCATGTCGGGCCATATCTCGACCTTCATCTGCAATGGCGGTCGCTACGACAAGATCTTCTGGACCGAGGCGTTCAATGACGGCATGCAGGAGGTGCTCGACAATATCGAGACGCCGCACAAGGTCAGGCTCGACAAGATCCCCCGCTTCAACGAGAGCGAGGGGCACGGACCAAAACGGCTTCATCCGGTCGAGGATTACTTCGACGATCTGTCGAAACACCTGGTCTACGAAATCTACAAGCGTGATTTCGACCTGTTCAAATACGATTTCGAGAACCCGGCCAACAAGATGCCAATCGACGAGATCGACCTGGACGAGGTGCACGCCAAGCTGGGCGAATAGGGCGTCGACCACGACCCCGCCCAGTTCCGCAGGGTTCTATCCGCGGTGCAGGTTGCTGGCGCGCGATCTATTGCGTTCGCGGTCTGCTGTCCTGTGACAATGGCCTCGACGATCCGGCCTGCGAGATAGTCAGTGCGAACAGCGAGCGGGTCGCGACCGCTTTGACGGGGCGGGCGCTGCTGTTCAGCCAAAGTCGGAACAGCAGCGCCCGATATGGGTCAGTTGACGCCGGCCAGCCACAAATAAAGCGGCAGGCCCAGCGTGACGTTGAAGGGAAAGGTCACCCCCAGAGACAGGGTCAGATAGACACCGCTTTCGGCGCGGGGCAGAGCGATCCGCATCGCGGCAGGCACCGCGATATACGAGGCCGAGGCCGCCAGCACCATCAGCAGGAACAGGCCGCCCGGCGACAGCGGGATCAGCTGACCCAGACCAAGCGCCAGCAGGCTGGACAGGACCGGCATCAGCAGACCGAAGGCAAACAGGCCGGGCGTCAGCAGCGCCCGGTTGCGCAGCAGGCTGCGCCCGGCGGACAGGCCCATATCCAGCAGGAAAAGGCACAGCACACCGGTGAACGGGGTGACGATGAAGGGGGCGATGGTCTCCATCCCGTCGCCGCCGGTGGTCGCGCCGATGACAAATGCGCCCAGCAGAAGCACGATCGAGCCATTGGCCAGCAGGTCGCGCCACAGGTGATCGGTGCCTTCGGTCCGGGCGCCGCCCCGATGCGCCAGCCACAGCGCCGACAGGATCGCGGGCACCTCCATCGCGGCGGCCACCGCGATCATGTAGCCCTCGTAGCTGTAGCCGCCCAGCTCCAGCAGGCTGGTGGCGGTGACAAAGGTGACGATCGAGATCGACCCGTAATGCCCCGCCACGGCGGCGGCGTTCATCGGGTCGAGCCGGGTCATCGCCCGCAACAGCAGATAGGCGGCAAAGGGCAGCGCAAAGGACAATGCGACACCGGCACCGATGGCCGCGAAGAGGTCGGCGTGAATGCCATGCTCCGCCAGGCTGGCGCCGCCTTTGAAGCCGATGGCCATCAGCAGATAGATCGACATCAGCTTGGCCGCGCCTTCGGGGATCGACAGGTCGCTTCGGGCGAAGGCGGCGATCAGGCCAAGGGCGAAAAACAGGATGGTGGGGGTCATCAGATTGACGGTCAGGCTGTCGAGGATGAGGGGCATGAGAGGTCCTTGGTTTCGTGCGTTCGCGTCTCATCGCTTGCCTTCACGGATAAGGCTAATACATGATGCCAGTGATATTCATAGTTTCAGGCTATCTGTCATGCGCCCCTCTCTGCGTCAGCTCGAATACATCGTCGCCGTTGACCGGCTTGGCCGGTTCGGCCTTGCCGCCTCGGCGCTCAACGTCAGCCAGCCGAGCCTGTCGGCCCAAATCGCCGAGGTCGAGGCCGAGCTTGGCCTGCGCCTGTTCCATCGCAGCCGTACAGGCGTGGTTGCGACGGCGCAGGGGGCCGAGTTGATCCGCCGCGCCCGGCGTATTCTGCGCGAGATGGAGGATCTGCGCGCCGCCGCCTCGGGAGGCGTGCCCTTTGGCGGGCGGCTGCGGCTGGGGGTGTTGCCCTCGATCGGCCCCTATCTGTTGCCCGGCGTGGTCAGCGCCCTGCATCGCAACCACCCCGAACTGCGGATCCTGGTGCGCGAGGAAAGCACGCAGTGGCTGGAACAGGGGCTGAAGGCGGGGCGGTTCGATCTGATCATCTCGACGCCCGAGGATCATCCCGGCACGGTGCAGACACGGCTGTTTTCCGAGCGGCTCTGGATCGCGGTGGCGCGCGATGATGCGCTGGCGCAAGGCTCGGGCCCTGTGCGCGCGGGTGATCTGCGCGGGCGGATGTTCCTGACGCTTGATCGGGGTCACCGCCTGTCGCGCATCGTCTATGCGCTGGCCTCGGAATGCGGCGGCGTGGTGTCCGAGGAATACGAGGGCACCAGTCTGGATGGAATCCGGCTGATGGCGGCGTCGGGCGCAGGGGTGGCGATCCTGCCCGAGGTCTATGTGCGCCGGCAGGGCGAGGCCGGGCATGAAACGGTGCTGCGTCCCCTGGTGGCGGCGCAGGCAAGCCGGGATATTGCGCTGTTGCAACTGGGTGGTGGCGAGGAAATGGCGGGCACCGACCTGATCGCAGGCGCCTTGCGGCAGGGTGCAGAGGCCTTGGGGATCTCGGCGGACAGGGCTGAGGACGAAAGCTGAAAACGGGCCCCTCCCGCCCGTCGTCGATATATCTGGCGAAATACCTCCTCCCGTTGGGCCGGGCGCCGCGCCAATGGCGCGGCGCCCGCATCGCCAGATTGCAGGCGAGGACGCCCGCCAGGGCGGACCGAGCCGCCCCTTGAGAGAGGTCAGACTTGACGCACCGCGCCCTTGGCGGCGCTGGTGGTCAGCTTGGCATAGGCCTTGAGCGCGGTCGACACCTTGCGCTTGCGCGGTTTGGCCGGGTGCCAGCCCTTGGCCTCTTGCGCGGTGCGGCGCGCGGCCAGCACCTCGTCGGACACTGCCAGATGAATGCGGCGGTTGGGAATGTCGATCTCGATCCGGTCGCCGTCCTCGACCAGACCGATGGTGCCGCCCTCGGCCGCCTCTGGCGAGACGTGACCGATGGACAGCCCCGAGGTGCCGCCCGAGAAGCGTCCGTCGGTCAGCAGCGCGCACGCTTTGCCGAGCCCTTTCGACTTCAGATAGGAGGTCGGATAAAGCATCTCCTGCATGCCCGGCCCGCCGCGCGGCCCCTCATAGCGGATCACCACAACGTCGCCTTCCTTGACCTTGCCGGTCAGGATGTTGTTGACCGCGTCGTCCTGGCTCTCGCAGACATGGGCGGTGCCGGTGAATTGCAGGATCGAGGCGTCCACGCCGGCGGTTTTCACGATACAGCCATCCTCGGCGATATTGCCGAACAGGACCGCAAGCCCGCCATCCTGGCTGAAGGCGTGCTCCTTCGAGCGGATCACGCCGCCTTCGCGATCGGTATCCAGCTCCTTGTAACGGTTCGACTGGCTAAAGGCCTGGGTGGTGCGCACGCCGCCGGGCGCGGCCTTGAACAAGCTCTCGGCCTCGGGGTTGTTGGCGACCTTGATATCCCATTTCGCAATCGCCTCGCCCATCGAGGCCGAATGCACCGTGCCGCAATCGTCATGCAGCAGCCCGGCGCGGCTCAGCTCTCCCAGGATCGAAAAGATGCCACCCGCGCGGTGCACATCCTCCATATGGACGTTTGCGGTATTGGGCGCGACCTTGCACAGGCAGGGCACCTTGCGGCTGAGGCGGTCCATGTCGGACATGGTGAAATCCACCTCGCCCTCATGGGCGATGGCGAGCAGGTGCAGCACGGTATTGGTCGAGCCGCCCATGGCGATATCCAGGCTCATCGCGTTTTCAAACGCCTCGAACGTCGCGATTTCGCGCGGCAGCAAGCCCTTCTCCTCGCCCTCGTAATGACGTTTGGTGATCTCCACGATGCGACGACCTGCCTCGAGGAACAGCGCCTTGCGGTCCGAATGGGTGGCGAGCGTTGAGCCATTGCCCGGCAGCGCCAGCCCCAGCGCCTCGGCCAGGCAGTTCATCGAGTTGGCGGTGAACATGCCCGAACAGGATCCGCAGGTGGGGCAGGCGTTTTCCTCGATATGCTGCACCTGTTCGTCGGTGAACTTGTCATTGGCGGCGGCGACCATGGCGTCGACCAGGTCGATCTTGGTCATCTCCAGATCGGCGATGTCGATCTTGCCTGCCTCCATCGGCCCACCCGAGACAAAGATGCAGGGAATGTTGAGCCGCATCGCCGCCATCAGCATGCCCGGCGTGATCTTGTCGCAATTCGAGATACAGACCATCGCGTCCGCGCAATGGGCGTTGACCATGTATTCGACACTGTCGGCGATCACCTCGCGCGAGGGCAGCGAATAAAGCATGCCGTCATGGCCCATGGCGATGCCATCATCCACCGCGATGGTGTTGAATTCCTTGGCGACGCCGCCGGCGGCCTCGACCTCGCGGGCGACCATCTGGCCCAGGTCCTTCAGGTGCACGTGCCCCGGCACGAACTGGGTGAAGGAATTGACGATGGCGATGATCGGCTTGCCGAAATCGCTGTCGGTCATGCCGGTCGCGCGCCAGAGCCCGCGCGCGCCAGCCATGTTGCGTCCATGGGTCGAGGTTCTGGATCGGTACATTGGCATCTTGCTGTTTCCCTTTTGCCCGCAGCGGGCGGTTGATCTGGGTCGGCGCGCTTGGGTCGCGCCGGTTGATTTTGCCTTGCCCGCCCCTGCCTGACCCTTGTCTGACCGGGGCGGACGTTATAGCGTACGCTACAGCATGGGCGTTATAACGCACAAGAGTATTTGCGGGGCACGAGGCATGCAGCCGGACGAAACAACCCTGAAACTGCGCGAGGTGCGGGCGGCGGCGGGCCTGAGCCTGGCCAAGGTGGCCGAGCTGACCGGAGTCAGCAAGGCGATGCTGGGCCAGATCGAGCGTGGCGAATCAAGCCCCACCATCGCCACGCTGTGGAAGATCGCCAAAGGCTTCCAGATGCCGCTGAGCGCGCTGCTCGGCCCTGCCGCGCTGCGCGATCCGCATGATGCTCGGCTGTTCCGCACCGTGACCTTTCCCGGCAGTATCGAGGTCAAGATCGTGTTTCCCTTTGACCCGCTGTTGGGGGCCGAGACCTTTCACGTCGCCCTGAGGCCCGATCAATGCCACCAAAGCGCCGCTCATGCCGCCGGTGTCACCGAAGAGGTGTTCGTATTGCAGGGCGCGCTTGAGGTTCTACGCGAGGGCGACTGGGTGCCGCTGGCGGCGGGGCAGGGGCTGCGCTTTGCCGCCGACCTGCCGCATGGTTATCGGGCCGGACCTGCGGGCGCGGCCTTTCTGAACAT